>JACNFL010000057.1 GCA_014384685.1 Methanobacteriota archaeon | reverse complement strand
TGTTAATAATTGTTTACAAAATCAGATTTAAATCCTTTTGATTTAAGAGTAGCACTTGTTTCATCAAATGATTGTGGAAGCTGATATTTAGCGCTATAAATCTACACTTAGTAAATTGTGAATTAGACACAAACCCCTCCAAACAAAGTGAGCAAAATCAGAATATCTGTAACTCCAATATTGTGGTCTGCATTTAAGTCTGTATCGCAACTTTCTGAGCAGCCGTAATCTGAGAGTAGAGCTAATAAATCTACAACACCGACTGATCCATCGTTATTGAAATCGGCATAGCACAAGCAGCTTGATCCTGGTGTATATGGTATTTTTAAAGTGCTCACGCTTAACATTGGTGCAGAGAAGGTATATGTGTCCGATACGTTTTGGATTGTTGAGGCGTCTGTAGAAAATTCATGTGTTAGGTCTCCTGAAAGGATTTCTAAATCAGCTTCAACTCCCCCGATTCTGTCGCATGGAATCGCAAACTGAATGGTGTGAGCTAAGCTGTCGTCATTGTTTAAGATTAGAAGATTGAGTACGTTGTTAATCGTGTCGTCACTTACGTAAATTTTAAGTGCTTCTGCTTCGTATTGGATGATAGATTGCGGTCCATCTGGATAATTGACTAGGCGATGTAAAGTTGACATGGGATTGTTTTCGATCACCATTTCTTCGGAGAGAAGCATGTGATCTCCGATGACCTCGTTGACCATTCGAGTGGCCTCGCTTTGCGCAGTGGGTACAACACCCTCGTTAATGAAATGCCACATGTGGATGAGGTTAAATCCTGTAGCGATGCCCGCAAAGTGGTTAGAAAGTCGAATGTCCAGAAGGCTGTCTGCTTCTGCTTGATAGAATTGGCTGAAAAAGTTTGCAGTGTACAAACCTCCCAAAATACCGTTGTAAGCTGGATTACAATCCCCGGGTCCACAAAGTCGAATGTTCCATTCTGTGAGAGCGAGGCCTATTTCTGGGATCTCGAGTTCGGCACAAGTGATGTCTAACTCTGCTTCGTCAGGTATAAATTTCTCATAGATATACTCATCCACCATATGCATAATCTCAGATAAATATCCGTTATTCAAGAACAAGTCAGTGCTGTCGTTATAAGGGTGCTCGATTAAGAAATCGGGAGGACTTACTTTGATTCTTGCATTAAATCCTAGAACTGAGTCGAGGGGATTTGTTCTGAAATCGATACAGTATCCAATTTCTATTGTAGGATCAGCTGTTTTCATCGCGTCTCTGATGTCAAAAGCGCCTGCGTGATGTGTTTTATATTCTACAAGGATTGTTTGATCTTCAAAGAAAGGTGTCGTGGGATGGATGGAAATGGTACCGTCTGCCTGCACAGTGTATTCTGTGGAATTAAGCAGGTTTTGAGGTGCTGCGATAAGATCATAGATGTTTTGTTGGCAGTTTGCAGGGTAGTCCTCGCAGCCTTGGGCTATTGCTGTTTCATCGATTAAGGTGTCTACAGCCCAAACAATTGCATTTTCTACTCCCAGAAGTATGGGGCCAAATTCAACGTCAATGTTCATTTCTCCATCAATCACGTCTTGGGCTGTCGCCTTTTTTATGGTTCCTAACATCGAGTTGATCGGATCCATTCCGTCACCAGCCATGGGCACCCATCCCTTGCGCCAAATATCTCCCCCGAAATAATGGAGGGAATCAGTTGTCTTTCTGGGCATATTTAGAGGGGCTACACCTGTTTGGTAATAAATCCAAAGATTATGTCCGCCTGCCACCCATGAAACGTGCCACTCCCATTTTGCGGCAAGCTCATTTCCGAGTTCCCAATACTTGACGCCAATGGGTTCAGAAACATCAAAGAGTAGTTGACGCTGTGCGGCATATATGGGGTCTGGATTGTTGAGTAGATGTACGAGTTCGGCTGCTTCTTCCGGAGTGGTGGTTCCGTAATTAATGACGTAGTTGATTTCGGCATCTACAGCATCGGCTAGTGCGATTGTTTTTTTAAGGTTAAGGCTATTGGTGTCATTCAGTGCGAGCTCCCAATCATAACTGTTCGCAAAAGTTCCCCCTGGGAATCTCATCGTTCCGGGATTTATAGCGGTAAACTCATCTAGAAATTCTGTGTTAGATGTCCAATTGATGTTGCTGTTTGCGGTCTGGTTTACGCCTCTAAGTGCGTTCGGTACGTCGTGTTGGGTATGGTGGGGAATGAGGGAGATCTCCGTGGCATTTGTTACTTGTGCGGATAGATAGTTTGAAATGCACATGGCGAAAACAAGAAAGAGGAGGTTTAATGTTGGCTTCATGACTGTCTCGATTTGGAAAGGTTAAAAGTTATTTTTTAGGTGTGCAAACACAACTGATTTGTGTAACTTCCCTGTCCGCTTTATAAAGACGATGATTGTGCTGTTGAGGTTGCCTTTGCACTGCGTCCAAATCCACGAATCCCCAAGTATGAAGAGTAAAATGAAATTAAAATGGTGCCCCGCAAGTGATGTTGCATTTGATGCGGTGCCGTTTTTTGACGAGGGAGTGCAAGCGGGTTTCCCTTCTCCGGCAGAAGACCACCTGGACTTGGACCTGGATTTAAATTCGTATCTCGTGCAGCACCCGTCTGCAACATTTTGCTGCAGGGTTGAAGGTGATTCTATGGTGGGAGCGGGTATTCAGACTGGGGATGTGATCATGATCGATCGGTCGCTTACGCCCCAGAAGGGCAGCATCGTCCTCGCGGTGTTGGATGGAGAGTTTACGGTCAAGCGCGTCGATGTTCAGGACGACAAACTTCTTTTAATTCCTGAAAACCCCAAGCTTAAACCGATTGTGGTAGGGGAGGAGTCTCATTTTCAGGTGTGGGGTGTGGTGACCTTTGTGATTCACAAGGTGTAATGTCTGGTGCGTCAGAACATATGATTGCACTGGTGGATTGTAACAATTTCTTTGCCTCTTGTGAACGTGTATTTAGGCCAAACCTCGTTTCCAAGCCCGTCGTCGTTCTCTCGAACAACGATGGATGCGTGATCGCTCGCAGCAACGAGGCCAAAGCTTTGGGTGTAAAAATGGGCGCTCCGGCTTTTAAGAGCGAGCGTTTTTTTGCGCGCAACGGCGTACATGTGTTCTCCTCCAATTTCGCATTGTACGGAGACATGTCTAAGCGTGTCATGGATACCATCCGTCCCGAGGTAGATGACATGGAAGTGTATTCTATTGACGAGGCGTTTATGGTTTTTGAAGGACCCGCCGCTGAGGAGCGCGCTCGCGCCCTTCGCCTCAAGGTAGAGATGTGGACAGGGATTCCAGTTTCGATAGGTCTCGCGCCGACAAAAACCCTGGCAAAAATTGCCACACGGATTGCACAAAAAATGCCCGAGATGAATGGCGTATTTGCAT
>JACNFL010000080.1 GCA_014384685.1 Methanobacteriota archaeon | reverse complement strand
ACCCCCGCGCCAGTAGCAACATCTCCATCAACCGAAGAAGAATAATCACTTCTTTTGTTTGTTTATTTTAGTAGAATAAACACTATAAATCATCAAAATCAGTATCCTCATCCTCTTTAATAACGATAGAATCTTTGATTACATTTTTACCCTTTTCCGGAGGGGGTACCTCACCCATGACCACACTATCTTGAATTACCGAACCATGAATGACATCACCATGCACAACAGTGACTTGCTGAGTAATTTTCCCAATTGGCACGGGGTCGTTTCCATTATGGGGGTGAACGAAGGAACGCTTACCACACCTTGGACAAATCCAACCAAGGTGTAATTTTTTACAACAAATTGGCATTAATCTTCACCCCCACATTCCCACCTTGATGCTGAACCGGCCCAAATTGGGGTATTCATCCAATCTTTTCCTATATGGCTAACCACAACTGACCCTGTGGGTAATACCCAATGTTTTTCAGTATCTTTAATTGGGAATTCACCCCAGTCTTCGCATGTACTTATACCCACCTCTATCGAATTTGATTTGATATTATGGTCAGCATAATAATGGCAAGCAAGTTTTCGAGCAGTCGATGGACCAGTGCCAAAGAAATCATCTTGTGGACAATTATCACAACCTAAATCAGGAGCTCGTATAGGCCCTGTAAATCCCCAATTATTTCGGTTATTAGGGAGGATAATATATGATGATGCAATTGTGCAACAATTACCAACAGCCACATTGTTAGTAGCAATCAAACACCCGAGTAAACAACCATCACCCACAATTATCTCAGGAGCCATGACATGATCACGTATTGTGACACCATTTCCAATTACAATTTTATTTGATGCTGAAACCGGCCCAAGAACAAGAACCCCATCACCGATATAGACTTCATCAGCACTGATACCCCCTTCAATAACAATGTGCCCTGGAATTGTTGCTGAGCCGTGGTGTATATCATCGATGCGTACAGTTTCTCTAGCCATCACACCACCTTGTATCCAAGTACCGTGTCCAATCCCAACAGATTTCAACGAATTCACCGAGCCCTGGATTTCGGTTCCGGGCGCACTACTTTCTTTTGCAGATTGAATGTGTATATCCCCAGCAAAAATTGACCCCTTAACACAACCACATGAATCAATTTGAACGCGACGGTGTTGTTCTCCCCCAGCGGCAGGTAAAATACCACTTTCATGAACCTGCCCCTCATGTAAACGAACTGAATCACCAGTGACTTCTAAGGCCGTGCGGCTGAGAATAGCACGATTGTCACCACCATCCAATTATATCATCTCCATGATTCGCTTAATATTTAATTTAGATACAATTTTGTAAAATGTGGGATTAATTACACCCACTTCTTTCAGGCGGTTCAATGCAGGTAAGAATGAATTCGGGGTAAGGGGTTGGGTGAATACATTATGGAGACTAATATTGAGGTACTCTTTAGCCAATCCTGAATTGATGGAAACGGGGTGTGGTCCACTGGAGAAATTAATTGGAGAAACTATTCGTGTGTCACCATATAAATCACCATTGAGGATAATCCAATGATGGTAAAAAGTGTCGTCACCATGTTTGCTAAGTGATGATATTTTTAAGGTATCAGTGGCCAAATCATTAGAAGATTTGATTCGTGCGAATAAAGCATCAATATTTGATAAAATTGAAGATAATTTACTGATATAATCTTCTAAATAATGGTGTGGATGTAACCAAAAACTCATCACTGTCTCTCTTAGAAGTTCATTCATTTGAACATTTTCCTTTTCTAGCGAACGCACCTCACGAGCATCTTTTCGTATGGCCCGAAGGGCACGTTTTTTTGAGCCTTCAAGGCGTTCTAACTGCTCTTTATTTTTCAAGCGGAGGTTTTCCATCATTCTTTCTTTCATTCCCTCTATTTGCTTAATTTGAGTAGTGACAAATCTTTGCTTTTCAATTATCATTTCCTGCTCACCCTTGGCTAACTGTACAATCGCCTCCCGAGTAGACCAAGCCGGATTAGGAATTGAATAGTGTTCCTTGTGTACAGATGAAGTAACTGCAGAATCACCAGCCCCCCCTCGGGTTAATCCATAAGCGGTCATCAATTCAATTGTTTTGTTGATTGGAATTGCTTGAATATTAGTTACTTGTCGATTAACCAAATTAACTTGAGCCCCAAGTTCAAGTATTTGATGTTCGAGTTCTTCCTTTTTCCTAACATTTTCAAATTCAATTTCCGCTTCCTTTTCTCGGATTTTTTCTTCAGCACGTTCCATATCTCGTTGGATGGTTTCTTGTTGAGTGATGATATCTGCTGCTACACTTCGTTCAAGAGCATCTTCGGCCGCATCAACCCCATTTGTTGAATTGTCCCAACCTTGTTGGGTGGAATCAAGAACAATTTTTGAATGATTCAAACCTTCTTCATGCAAAGATTGCGACCAGATTTGATAAGGGGATATATCGGATATAAGAGAGGAAATCACTCTTTCAAAAAGGTCATTATTGTATCGGCTGACATTTCTAAACCAATCAATTTGTTCCTGTGTTTGCTGAATTATTTTAGTATCAAGATCAGTCACTTTAATACTATTAATAGATAAATTCGCTGAAGTTGGGAAATTTGTAATGATGTAATCACCTAATTTCCCAGCGGTATTTGGATCCAAAACATTGAGGCGGAAATCCCGAATTTCGGTTTTAGTAACGCCTTCTAGATAATTTTCTTCTGACGTTAAGAGTGCTTGTAGAGAAGTTATTGAGAGACTGTCATCGTCGTTAGCTGAATTTCGTAACTGATTCGATTCAATGTGATCAAATGATTTATGTGAACTTCGTTCATCTATTGTACAATAAACTGACATGTCAATTCCTTGTGAAACTGATGGTGAAATAAGGTGGTTAATGGAGCCAAATTTAGCCCAACCATGTGAAGTTATTGCAACCGTAGGAAACGCAACTTCTTTTGGGTGTTTAGATAAGTGAATTCCTAATCCAATAAACCCAAATAAGAAAGATAATAGTAACCAAAAAGAAGAAAAAAGCGAAAAAACACCAAAACCGAAAAAAAGACCAAAACACACATTACGAGTAACCATGGCTTGGTGCCAACGAAGATTTTTATTTGCCCAATTAGCTAAACCAATTGCAACAGCTGATTCAGTGCAAGTTAGAGGGGCGCCTCGTGATGACCACCCTGCCGGCCCGACCGCCATAGAGGCGGATGTATATCTTCACGAATGAATATTACCCCACAAACGATGAAGAAATATTTATTCACAAATTTCTAAGTTGTGATATACCTAAGTCGCACCCCTCTTTACTCAACCCACACCTGCCCCTGTAGCAACATCTCCATCAACAGAAGAAGAATAATCAATTCTTTTGTTGGTTTATT
>JACNFL010000153.1 GCA_014384685.1 Methanobacteriota archaeon | reverse complement strand
AGTGAGCATAAGTTAAGTCAGCCAATTTTTGACGTACCACCTGCAACACCTCGTCGGGTGCATTACGGAAGGTAGGGTGCTCGCTTTCACCTTGCGGGTGACGCATTTCACTCCATTTTCCTGCCTCATACCCCAATAATGCATCTTTCATTAGCACCCCTGCTAACACCAATGTATCGTAGCATAGGTCTTCGTAAGTCATTCCCTTGATGACAGATATTTCGCGGGTAAGTAATAATTCTCCAGTGTCTATTCCATTGTCACAGAAGTGAGTTGAAGAACCAATTGGTATGTCATGATAAACCGACCATGCAGGACTTGCTGAGCCGCGACAGTGAGGTAAGAGACCTGGGTGTGAATTGATTACCCCATCTTTAGGATGTTCTAGGATTTCACCACGGATGATTCTGGTGCCTCCGAACACGATTAGATCTAAATCCATATCAGAAATGTGAGGCATAACATTTTCAGAATTATGAATGGGTACGCTAACATGAGCAACTTCAATTCCATTAGAGTGCAATTCAGTCAGTTGGGATTCAATAGTTGGGGCAATTGGGTTACCATCTATGCGGTCTAGGAATTTCTCTCGTTCTTCATCAGCGATTTCAGAATCTTCACTGATGATTATTGTTGGAACAAATCCTTCAGCAAGGATTTGGTACAGCATTTCTCGACCATATGGGTGCTCTTTTAGAAGTAAAAAAGCAAAAGTCGGCTTGTTCCCCTCGGGCATGACTATCAATTAGCGGAGGGGCTGTAGATACCCGTTATTTTCGGTTGTTGACTATATGCTATCAGGAAGGGTTCTCAACGAGATAGTCGATGTATTCCATCACTTCGTCAATTTGTTCATCGGGCAAATCCTTGTACGATTGACCGAACTTGGACCTGACACAGATTGCAACATGGGCATACGGATTTCTGCCACTTGGGTGGTGGTGGGATGGTGGTAGTTTTCCTACTAGTTTGTCGCCAGCTTCCTGTATGTATGCCCAGACTTTCTTTGAATTCTCTGGAGTCAATCGACCACCGTCCTGTAATTATTCAGGGAGTAACTCGACTTCGATCTCTAGGGAAGAGAACTACTTCCCTCACATTGCCTGCTCCGGTCAATACCATCAGAAGTCTAGCAACTCCAAGTCCCCACCCTGCGTGGGGTGGCGCACCGAAGCGAAATCCATCTGTGTAAAAGGTGAAATCTGCTGGGTTTAATCCCATGTTTTGTAGGTTTTCAATTAGGACATCTACGCGATGCTCACGCTGACCACCACTCGTCATTTCATCACGACCATAATTCAAATCAAAACCACGGCTTAGTTGTCCACCGTTTGGGCCTTTCTCGTCAGCATTGTGGTAAATGTAGAATGGTTTCATCGCCATTGGCCATCTTGGTAAGAAGTAAAATCCAGGATATTTTGCTGCAATCATATCAGCGTGTTGCGCCTCAATATCATCACCCCATTCAATGTTGACTCCGGCATTTTGGATAATCTCAATCGCTTCGCTGTATTCTACACGAGGGAATGGGAGTGTGGGAACTTCAACAGTTATCGGAGAGAGCGGAGGTTCTTGTTCGGCTCGCCATTCGTTAACCATGTCAATCAGATTTTGGTCATTTTCTGCAACACTTTTCCAGATGTGTTGAATCATTCTTTCTTGTACCGCCATCACGTCATTATCGTTTGCGAATGCCATCTCAATATCGAAGGAAATGAATTCGTTTAGATGACGATATGTATCATGCTCTTCCGCTCTAAAAGCGGGCCCCACCTCAAATACACGTTCTAATCCACCAAGGATTGCGAGTTGCTTGTATAACTGTGGACTTTGGCTGAGATATGCATCAGTCTCAAAATATTTCATCGGGAATAGATTGGTTCCGCCTTCGGAAGCACTAGCGATAATTTTCGGTGAGTTCATCTCATTGAATCCTTCTGTAATTAGGTGTTCACGACCATACTGGAGAACTTTTGAGCGTAGTTGAAACATTGCGTTGATGTGACTTCGGCGCAAATCTATGTGGCGGTTATCCAAACGAGTTGGTAGCTCAACATGGACTTTGTCGGTTACACCCATTGGCATCGGTGCTTCTGCAACGGCGAGAATTGTTGCACCGCTGACTTGAATTTCGAATTCCGGAGGTGGTGTAGGCTCTCCATCCTTTACCTTGGGTGGTCGCTTTTGTGCTACCGTGCCAGTAACTTGAATGATGCTTTCACGATTGGCTGATTGAATCTCTGTGAAAGTATCCTCATCCATGTTGTCTTTCTTGAGGAATGCTTGCAGGTGACCTGTGCCGTCTCTTAACATCAGAAAACAAATGGCACCGCGGCCACGAACTGCTTCTGCGTAACCTGAAACAGTTACCTCGGTATCTACTAAGTCAGCCCCATTCCCTGCGATTTCCCCTAGAGTGTGGGTACGATATGCAGTAGGCTGCCATGCCGAGCCGTCGCGACCTGTCATGATGTGTGGCGTGCGCCTCTCTTTCTTCAAGCCGTCGCCCTTGAACGGTGAAAATTGACTGCGTACGGTCCCTTTTCTCCTGATTCAACGGATTTGGAGAACTAATACAAGAAATTTAAATTATTGACTAAAAATTAGTATTCAAAGCCTTAATTAATGGTATAAATGAATTCTAAAGTGGTATTTATTACCCTATGTCCATTATATGTGTAGAGCCACGGATGTATATGGTGGAGAAGAGTATGGGTGCCAAGAGAGTATTGAGAAATAGTTCAATCTTGGCGATTTCTATTGTAGTATTAATGATGAGTTCTGGATTAGCTGTGGCTCAAGTAGGACGTTCGGGTGCACCTTTGGATAAGGCACCTGGCGAAGATATTGATTACACACGCGAAGAGATTGTGATAGAGCAAGACTTGGAGAATGGTAAAATATCTCTAAAGTTAGGCGAAGCGCGCATGTTTGTACACTATGGTGATGGACGAATTGGGATGACTACTGTTCAAACCAAATACATGGGGATTGCAGATATTTACGATGGTAAAAGAGGCTTTTCAGAAAGAGTTGGAATCCCTACTCATTCTATATTCCATCAAAGATTAATCGGTGCAGGCGAATATGTTGATGAAAATGTCAACGGATTATTTGATGTAAATGGTCCAAAAGTTGTTGGTACTATTGAAGAGTTAGATGATACTCATGTTAGCCATGAGAATTTATTGAAATGGGTTGATTACAATGATGTTTCGTGGACTCTTTCTCATTGGCGTCAAAGTGTTAGCGGAAATGAAGTTGACATTAATTTCGTGCTTAGTGATGAAAATCTTGCCTATCAGTCTCGTGATGGAGTCGTTGATGGCCTGACTCTCGGACGTATTGCCTACAAATTTCACGTTAATACAGTAGAGCAAGAAATTCATGTTCACGAAGCCCCTCATTACGAAGTGTT
>JACNFL010000058.1 GCA_014384685.1 Methanobacteriota archaeon | reverse complement strand
AGCATGTGTATGCTGGAAGCGGATTCCTAGGTAGTAACGAACCAACCGTTCACTTTGGTTTGGGTGCTGATGATTCAGTAAAATCAGTTGAAGTCGTTTGGTCAACAGGGATTACCCAAATTGAAAGAAATGTTGAAGCAGACCAAACTCTAGTGATGGAAGAACCAACAAGTTTGTTCTTCATGCTTTTCGGTATTGGATTACATCAAAATATTAATTCAACTCTCTATCTATTATTCACTATCATCTTGATTGGCGGTGTATTCAAGATATACAACAACAAAAATGATTCAACAACTGAAGATGAAAACGCAGAAGAAGAGTAATAATAGGCGGGTTGAAACACCCCTTTGGGGCGAGCATGGCTGGTAAGAAATCAACATCAAATGAGGACGATGGAGGTCCAAAACTTGATGATGATAAATTGGAGAAAAAACTCCGTGCATCTGCTCGTACTGTCGTCAGAACTTGTATGCAAATGCGGTCATACGAAAATACCCTAATTATCACTGACCCACATACCGCTCAAATAGGTCAAGCGATTTATGAGCAAGCCTCACTAATCTCTGAAAGAGTTCTTCTCTTAATGATGCCATCATCGCATCAGCATGGCGATGAACCACCGGGCGCAGTCTCTGAATTGATGCGTAAACAACAAATTGTAATCGCTCCAACACGCTTCTCATTGACCCATACGCGGGCAACTCGAATTGCCCGCAATGATGGCGCTAGAATCGCTACTCTACCTGGAATCACACTGGACATCTTCACAGAGGGAGGCATGACTGCTGATTTTGACCGCCTCCGAGAAGAAATCACAAGAGTTGGGGGCAATCTCAAACGCCGACGACAAATCAAGATAACTAGTGAGGCAGGAACCGATGTTGAATTTGAAGTTGAACATCGTCGGTGGAAACTAGAAGACAACGGGATATGCAACCGCCCGAGTCACGTAACAAACCTGCCAGCAGGTAAAATTTTCACTAGACCAAAGAAAGATACGATGAATGGAAAATTAGTAATTGATGGATCATGGGATTCAACCCTACTTGAGGAACCACTGACCTTTACCATCAAAGATGGACTCGTAACTTCTGTAAAAGGTGGAAGCATTGCTGAACTCATTGAAGAGGCATACGAAAGAGCTGCTGAAAGACTGAAACCAAAGGACAAAGACTTGGTTTGGACAGTAGCAGAATTTGGTTTTGGAATGAATCCAAAGGCGCGACTAGTTGGCAATGTATTGGAGGATGAGAAGGTCAAAGGAACCTGTTACCTAGGATTCGGAGATAACACTGCTCTAGGGGGTTCAGCAAATGTTGGTATACACCACACAGGAGTGGTACTTGAGCCTACAATTCACCTTGATGAAATGGTTCTTCTGCAAGCCGGTGAAGTCCTTGACTGAATGATAATTCACAGATTACCATTACATAACGGGCAATACTGCCAACTTTGTTCTACCCCAATTCCACAACGAGAGCAATTTTTACCCGACTGAATGTTGTGGTGAATTGGTTGCGCTGGTGCTCGTGGAGCATGTGGTCCCCCGCTTACTAAATCCGAAACTGAATTGAGAGCAGATTGGTCAGGAGGGCTTGAAGGAGCCGCTGGCCACCCTGTTGCTGGGGTTGATGGAACACTTGAACCGATTGGAGCGCGCTTTGGTGTTACGGCTTGAGGGGGCTGTTGCACTGGCTCTGTCGGTGCAGGTGGTGCAATTTGTGGTTCTACAACAGGTTGAGGCTGTTCCACTACTGGAGGTGATGGGGCAGTAGTTGATTGAGGAGCCGGCACGGATTCTGGTTCAATAGGTGCAACTGGCGCATCTATATCTGCAGCAGCAGAAAACTGAGAGGCAAATGCATCGCTAGTAGCAACCTGCTGGTCCTCAGTTGGCGGGTTTGATTCAATTTCAACTGTCGGTTCCCTTACAATAACCATTGGTTCAGTTACCGGTTGTTCAGGCGGCTCTTGAGATACTACATCAACCGGTTGAGGGGATGTAGGGGCAGGGACTGAAACGGGAGCAGGCGCTGGAGTTGGAGCGATTTGTGGTGCTGGTTGTGGCACCGCAACCGGAGTAGGTGCTGGCGGCGCAGGTGCAGGGGCTGGGGCTGGAGTAATTTGTGGTGGAGGCGCTGGCACAGGTGCTGGGGCTGAAACAGGAGCAGGTGCCGGCTGAGTTACATGAGTTGGTGCACCAAGGCATGAAATTGGAGTCACAGACCCAGTCTTCGCCTGCTCAATGGCGATATTCAATTCTTGAGATAATTGTAACAACACTGCTTTGTTCGCGGCAGATGATGCTACCAACCCCGCATATTGTGAAACATAATGTCCGAGTAATGGTAATCCACCAATCAAATGCCCAAGTCCAAACATTTTGAGAAGAGAAAAGATATCTGTTAGTGATTCAAGTGCATTCATCTCATGTTCAGGAAAACCTGGGTGAACTCCTACGTTACCTTCTGAATCCTCCCCCCCAAGGTACAATCTTAGTGGGTCACTGAGAGAGACTAATCCAAAAGGTCCGGTCAAAAGATAGTATATCTCACCACCCTCACAACCAAGTCTCTGAGCAGCTTCTTCAAAACCAAATTCTGGTTGTAAAACCAAATCAATAGCGATAGAGAAAAACTCGCCCATTCCATTTATTGGGTCTGTCTGATTGAGATGCAAGATAATGTCAGCCGAATCAGTTACACCGAAGTATGCTGCAGCCTCGTCCACAGCAATTCCTTGAGGCAATGAGGCGCCTTCAACCTCAGTTTCGCTTGGATTCATTCGTCATTCTCTCCTGATTAATTTGTTCAATTTAATCCTGCTTCATTGACGATGTATCTAGATTGTTTAGCATTCCAACCACTAGTTTGCAATTGACGAAGGATATTTCTTTCAGTTTCACCTGAAGCAATTGATTCACGAGCTTCGCCAAGCGATTTCTCGAAATTTGCGGAGTCTCTAGGAGTGAAAAGGTCCTCCCATTTGTTCGGTGCCGTGGGTTTTTTCGTTTTGCTGGCTCCAGCCTCTGCTTTGTTTCCACTCGGCTTCTTTCGTGTAGATCTTGTCTTGACATTCTCTGGCTTTGGTGCACCCGCAACCTTGCGAACTTTACGAGAAGGTGCATTAGCGGGGGTTGCATCATCTGGAACTACCGTCCTGCGAGTCTTCTTGGCTCTAGGTGCAGGACTGGAAGGGCTACCTGCACGACCGGGTGGGCCGCTTGAACCACCGGGGCGGCTGGGGCCACGTGCTCCGGGGCCTCTTGAAGGAGCGCCGTCACGACTTGGGGGGCCTGCTCGTCCTGCAGGGGCACCCCTGCTAGGTTGATTACCGCCTAAGCCAGAAAAGTCCTGTCTTGCGGCAGGTGCATTCCATCCACCTTGAGATTGTGAAGCAAATATATCATCATCGTCAT
>JACNFL010000059.1 GCA_014384685.1 Methanobacteriota archaeon | reverse complement strand
CCCATCGCTTCGATTCCAAGAATCAAATCTATTTCATCCCAGTTGACCATTTCTAATACAATGTCACGTGCTTCCGCTAGCATCTCTCCTGATTGCCGAGGAACACCATCTGAAAGAGGGTGAATGAAGTAAGCATAATCACCTTTCCAAATTGTTGGTGAATTTACGACGCTTTCACGCAATCGAATTACCCGCTCGTCGGAGGGCTGCACAGATGACATCCGCCAGCCTCAAACGAGTCCCTTAAGATGCTCATGGCCACGGTCAACAACGATTGATGATGTGGTTGGTAACTTACAGTTAGCCTTGCGAAGAGCATCTTTTGCTGCAGCAAAGTGAGCTGAAGTTGTTTGGATGGTGATAACCTTCTGATTTTTTGATACACGAGCAGCGGTTCCAACGTTTTTGCCGAATGCGCAGCGCATTCCTTGAGATACACGGTCAGCACCTGCACCAGTTGCTTGCTTGTTCTCACGTAGAACCTGATGAGGGTAAACTCGAACACGAAGTGAGTAACCCTGTGGACCAGCCGCTTCACGGATAGTTGCATTCACGATAATTCGAGCCGCTTCCAAAGCAGTATGGCGGATTTGACAAGCATTGTTAACTTGGAGTGTTAATTCAACTGGGAATTCACCTTTTTCACCAGCCACTCGGTTACCCATGTGGAACTGTGTGATTCTGCTGTTTGGAATTCCACCAGTGTATTCTCGACGTGTGTAAGATTGCCCTTTCGCGCTGCGGTACATCTTTGCGGGTTTTCTTGCCATGTTCCATTCCCCTGCCTAAGGCAGGGCCGGCGACCGCCCCCCCATATTTAACGCCATTCACATGGGAATAGTATCAATTCGGGCGGTCAATACTTAGCCTGTCGTAGTCTTGGCATCCTTGATGGCAGAGCCACTTGCACCTTCTTGGCTAGTAACTATTGGTGAGTATCTGCAAGAAGAGAGTGAAAAGCAGTGGTTTTGGTTTTCAGTTTTTATCGTGACTTTACTTGTTGGCGCATTTTGGTTAGAAGCCAGTTTGACTCTCCCTGGGGTCGAAGAAAGTCCAATGCTGGGAGAGGGTGAGACAATTGAACAAGTGCAGTGGAATGATGATGGGACTGAGTCGCTGATTTTAGTTGATCGTGCAGATAATTCACCATTGCGATTCTCAACATCCACTGGATTGTCAGTGGTGGACACAGGAAATGCTATTCCGCGTTATATTTCCACTACTGACTCAGGATGGTTAGTTTCTGGTGACGATGGTTATTTGGCAAGTTTTAATGGAAATACACTCAATAATATCGCATTGAATTGGGATGGCGAGGTTGCTCCAGATATCATTTCAGTGGCTAGTAATGACGGCGATAGCGGTTTCATTATTACAAAGCGTGGTTCATTAACTCAATTACACACTTTTGCGGATGGTGAAGTATCAGATGGAACACCTGCGCCTGTTGATAGCACTGTAATGACAAGTGTCCATCTTTCAAAAAGAGGGCATTTAGCAGTTGTAATAGGTTATGACACCGACCTTGGTAATCCTTCCTTTGGTCCTGCCGGTGAGGTGATTATTCGCGCAGATGCAGTGCTTGGGGACGCACCAACATTGGCTCTATTACATCACGGAGCAGGGGGAGCGATTCACTCTGCTTACTTCGTCAATGAAGGTAATTGGGGTGATGATGTTGAGATGGTAATTGCAGGTGGTACTAGCACCTTGTTATTGCTATCAGATTCGACGATCATCGACCTCCCAGGTGTAGGCGGTTCAACAGCAGCAACTATTGATGAAAACGGGGTATTCTGGTTGGCAAGAGGTAATTCGTTGGAAATATTGAGTATTTCTTCAGATAGGGCAGGGGTCGAGACTCACAAGATATCTAACTCGGTTGCAGTTGATGCAAAAGTTGGCACTTCAGCAGATGGTGAAGTACAATTCTATGGCACAGGGGTTGATGGTTACGTAGGAGTTCTCAGTTTTAGCCCAGCGGCTAGTGATGATGTTAGCCAAAGTTTGGCATTGTTTGGTGATTTGTTATTTGTGATAATAGTCATATCATGTCTTGTAATAATTGGGCATATGTTCTATGTTAATGAACTCAAACCTTGGTGATATTGAATCATAAAATACCATGGTATCTAAGCATGGGTTCATCTATTCGTGACGCCTAGCCTCAAAGGATGGGTGAACAGGCCTCCTCAGGCTTCTTTGATGGTGGAATCATCATTCACCTCAAGTTGCTTATTGTCGCAGCATCATGGGGGTTGGCATGGGCTGCAGGGAGGGAGTTAGCACTAGCACTTCCAGAAGCAATTGTTTCTTGGTATAGATACGCAATGACCATCCCACTTTTCTTCATATGGATGTACTTCAAAGAACGGGGTTCTAGGGATGGTAAATCCGCAATTTATATTCCTCGTGGAGACATGTTTTGGAAGGTAGCTTGGATATCCTTTTTCTCAACTTTTTTGTATCAATTATTTTTCATGCATGGAATGGCAAGAACCGCTGCAGGAGATGCATCGATTCTGATTACATTCAACCCCGCATTCACTGCACTGCTCGCCATTCCTCTATTGCATAGGAAATTAAGTCGGAACCTAGTTTTTGGATTGATAGTTGGTCTTGCAGGGGTTGGAATTGTTACTGGTTGGAGTCCGAATACAGATATCCCAATGAACCAAAGATTGGTCGGTGATTTCTTGATAATGTGTGCTGCCGCTAGTTGGGCTGTTTCAACCAATTTGATCAAGCAAATTTTAGAATCCGATGACATTGAAGATAAGCCATCTACCATAGCAATAGTTGCGTGGTCATCCTTCTTTGGATGGTTACTTTTGACGCCTTTAGCGGCATTTGATTTGATCACTTTTGGAAGCGCCGCGATTCCCGATACAGAAGGTTGGATTTGGATATTTTATCTAGCCTCAATTTCAACTGTTTTGGCATATGCTTGGTTTGCAGATGGTGTGGATAAAATTGGAGCAACGGCGTCTGCAACTTATGTCTATTTGGTGCCATTCTTTGGCATACTTTCTGGAGTCTTATTACTCGATGAATCAATTGGCTTGTCCTTTGTCATTGGATTCGTTTTAATTTTGATTGGAGTCAAACTTTCTCAGCAATCATCAAATGAAGCTGTGGCCTGATTTGAAGCGGTTTGCTTATGGGGCGTCACACACCCGCTGAAACTCCGCCCGTAGGGCGGGAGCGCTCAACGAGTTGCAGTGGAAGTAGGGGTAAGTATGACAACACCGATGATGGAACAGTTTCACGCCATCAAGGCTGAACACCCAGATACTGTCTTATTTTTCCGAATGGGGGACTTTTATGAGATGTTCCATGATGATGCGGTTTTGGCAAGTGATGTACTTGGAATCACCCTAACAAGTCGAGAGAAAAATTCGGATAATCCAGTGCCGATGGCGGGTGTACCA
>JACNFL010000060.1 GCA_014384685.1 Methanobacteriota archaeon | reverse complement strand
TCACCTAACATATCTCTAATCCATGCAGCAAGTTGGTGACTACTAGGGCCCGCTGGTTTATCCAAGAGAACCCAACCACTAGCCAATAGTTCTTCGACAGTTCTTCGCTCTGGCGGGCATCCATATTTTGAGTCAGTAGTTGCTTCTGAGTCAAGGATGGTCATTTTTTGCATAATTATTCAACTCCTCTTTTTTCAAGTTCAGTCTCAACAAGATTAGCCACTTCATCTGCTGTTAGAGTATCCGAATTGATGATTAGATTGTAGGGAGTTCGATCATCTAATGATATTTCATAGAGGTTGTGATATCTGATTTGGTCGGCTTCCATTCTACTGTGAATCCTTGCCAGTGCATCTTTGTGGCTCCCCCCTTCTCTTTTCACAACTCTTTTCGCCCTTTCTTCTGGAGTCACTGAAATCCAAAGTCTGAGGCAATCAATGTTCTCTTGATATGCCCACCAACCACTCAATCGGGATTCAACAATCTCTGGACCACTTTCATCTATCATTGCAGAAATCAGTCTTTCATCTAGTGATTTATCAACTTCTGGTTCAGAATCACAAAGAGCTGAAAATTCTTCCAAGGAAATCCCTCGTTCTTCTGAAATAGCACGAAATACAGCGCCCCCGTTAAGGTGTGACCATCCTCTGCTCTCACAAAGTTTGCCAACTAAAGTGCTGGTTCCACTTCCTGGGTGTCCACTCACCGTCAGGTGAACCATATCATCGCCTCCAGACATTTCTACAGATTACACATCGTAAACGTCCATCTGGGGCTCTCTCAACTTCAGTAGAGTCACAGTCAGGGCAAACAGAGCCAGCCTTGGGTGCAGCGACAGATGATTGAGTCTTGGCGCTGCTTTTTGAACCACCTGCTCTCTTTCTCGGCCCATCCCGACTTCTCCTTTTCTTTATTGAGGAATCTGAACCACTTGCCTCTTCTAATTCTTTGAGTAAGGGTTCAGGTAAAGTCTCACCACTGAGTACGATTGGATGATTTCGATAGCGCAGTAATTTGATGTGTCTATCAACCACTCGACCTAGTGGTGCTGAAGTTGTGATGTAAGTCGCTATCCAAGCAGGGAAAATAATGACTTTATCATCAATTAAGTGCCATTCTGCGCGCCATGGTAAACTAACGTAACCGACTCTGAATGATTCAACATTCAATGCCATCCAAGAAAAGATTGCGATAATGAATACAAACGTAAACATCATTGGTTTCATCATTGAATTTTGCAATTTCATTTGTTCTGGCATCAACCTCTGTTGAAGTTTCTGGATTTTATCCATTCTAACCTTATCACGGTCCATTCTAGCTTCATTCAATAACTTACGAATTTGTTTGTTACGGTGTGCAAGGTGGGCTTGCTTCATTGGGTCCATGAAAAAGGACCGAAATACAGTATTTACAACCATAATCGATGATCCCAGTAAGGCCACAGTTATCACAAACCAGCGGTCAGAAAATGGAATCATAGGTGTCAGAATCGAATCAGCACTACTTGCAAGATATGTTCTGATAGTGGGGTTAATGATTAGTACAGACATGAGCACTAGGAGCAATAGTGGTGTCATCATTGAGCCTAAGCCGGGCAACTCCTCACCCTGGTCACCATCTGCCATGATTCGTCGGCCATGCCCGAATCGCATGAACCCTTCGTTTGAATTATCTCAACATCAAGCACAATAGTAGTCGGAATCAACCTGTCAGGTGTGCGGTAGTTTTGAGTGAGATGCCTCTACTGGCCGATTGAGTAGCATGACTAACCCTGAAGAGGTACTCGCAACTGTGCGTCAAGCCATGTCATCAGGAGACTTAGAAACTGCTGAAGCTACATTAAAGGATGCAAGAAAGAGATGGAAAAGTGAACCGGAGTTTGCCGTACGACATGCAAATGTACTAGTAAAACAAGGGAAACATGCTCAGGCACTCAAAGTCTATAGAAAAGTAATGAAGAAAGCCCCTGAGCGGTTAGACGCTTGTATTGGGGCTGCAGAATGTGCTATACAAACAGGAAAAGGAAGACTTGCAGAAAAGTTGTATTCCCGAGGAATCGGCCTTGGATTAAGTCTAGATGATGCAACTTTAGGAATAGCTCGTTCATTAGTAATACGTTCGCAACATCATCTTGCTTGGGAAAAGGCAATTGTCCAATTCAAATCGTCAGGAAATAAATCGAAAGGGTTACACGATTTACTCAAAGAAATATCGCCACAAACAGGAATCAGTGTACCGGTTCTAGATCAGTTTGATACCGCGGTTATAGATGACAATATTGAAGGCGTACGGAGGGACAATATAGATCCAAGACTTGCTGAAAATACATTTGCTGCGGGTTCATTAGAGGCTATGGCAGGTGTTGACCGAGCCACTTTAGTTGAAACTGGTGATTTGCTTTCAGATGATTTATTGGCTGTATCTTCAAGTGGCGGTACATCTCTTGGAATAGACCTATCTGCCCTCCAAGAAGCAAATGACAATTCAAATCCTGATGCGACTGCTGCTGCTTCTGATATTCAAAATAGCGATTCTCAAGGTGTTGTTGATATTGATGTTAGCGAGAGTTCAGAAACAACTGATGATGATGACCTGTTTGATGGCTGGCCAGACATTTAATTCGCTAGAATAGAATGGAGTTCCCACTACGCCGTGTTTCTTCAGAGCAATGCTCTTTAGATTATTCTAACATTATTCAAAATCAAATGAACATGTTGAGCAAACATTTGCCCCAGGTGCATTTTCTGAACTACAGATTGGGCACACTTGGGCACCTGCATCGCCTGAGTCAGATTCTGCCGTTTCTTCGGGCTCTTCAGATTCGCCCTCGTCTTCTGAATCATCATCGTTAGAGTCGTCTTCAGGTTCAGCATCATCTTCAGATTCAGCATCATCTTCAGCGTCACCATCATCTTCAGATTCTTCCTCATCTGATTCATCCTCTTCGGAGTCTTCTTCAACGGATTCCTCTTCTTCGGTAGTCTCTTCTACAACCTCTTCTTCTTCTTTCTCCTCTTCAGGTTCTGTTTCAGGCTCAGAAGCAGGTAGGTCTACATCCAATTCATCTCCAAAAGTTGCTCCATGGAATTCTTGGGCGTCACTTACTTTGTATTCTGCTCCAGCATCACCTACTAGTTCGTAAATTACTTCAATTCGCTCATCCTTCTCAATCACTGGGATGTGCCAACTAACCTTGATACCATTCTCATCGTCAGCCTTTTCCATTTCAGCCTCTCTCACTCCAGAATCGCTTCGAATGTTGTATCCCTTGATTTCAAAGTCACTAGGTACGATATCGTGAATCATCAAATCTTGTAATGCAGAATCTGATCGGTTTTGGAACATAATGAGTACCTCATATCTTCCCGACCCTCCAGCAGGGAATACTTCCTTTCCGGTGCTGAATTTTCTTCGCTTGTGAATAATTCTGATTGAAG
>JACNFL010000128.1 GCA_014384685.1 Methanobacteriota archaeon | reverse complement strand
CAGATTCCAGATTTCTTTCCCGATTGGAATCGTATCGATATAGTGATTTTAGAAAACGATGGTAATGAAAAATTTACTAGACACGAATCCACACAAATTTTGAGATATGTAATGACTTTCGATTCAGGTGATATTGATGGTGATGGAACGATTGATTTGATTGGTGGAAGCCATCGCATTAGTTGGGAGGGCCCTAGTCACAAAGGTATCGAATTCGTATGGACACCACCAGGGAGTTGTGCATAATGGAGCCCAGTTTATTCACTAAGATAATCAAAGGAGAAATCCCAGCATCGTTCATTGCTAAGCATGAGTCATGGATTGCATTCCTTGACATTAATCCACGGGCAGAAGGTCACACGCTCGTAGTACCTGTAGAGCAAAAGCAGAGGATTAGGGATTTGAGTAAAGAGAGCCAACACTATTTGATGGAAGGTGTGGCAATAGTTTCAGAAAAGTTGTGTAATCACTTTGGGATATCTGATTGCACAATCGTAGTTCATGATGGGCCAGCAGCAGGACAAGAGATTCCACATGTACACATTCATGTCATCCCCAGAAGTCACGGGGATGGCGGTAAAAGTGCATTAGCCATGTTTCCCAACACGCCTCCGCCCGGTTCAGTAGAGCCAGATTTTTCTGCCTTGGCAAAACTTGCAGATGAATTATCTTCGGATTAGATACCCGTCGAATTGATGGTTTGATGCCATCTCCGAAGGACTATGGAAGAGGAAGTTGACCACCGCGGCGACGAATTACCCCCTCTTACAAAGCGTTCAAGCAACATTAATCTTGAGCGTATTTTGAAATTACATAAACCGGACTTTTCCGATGCTCACCTTACAACTACTGGTTTTTGGCCAGTAATTCGTACGATGATGCGTTATGGACATGATCATGTGATGAGTAGAACTTGGTATCATTATCATGGTGAAGACCCCAATGATGGTCCAGGAGTACTTGCAGTTGCATGGCACACTGCGGGTTTGATAGACCCACTTTTGATAGTTCTAAAAATAAACAAACCATATGTTTTCGCGGGCCGACAAGACATCTTAACAGGACCAATCATTGGTTGGTGGGGAAGAAGAATGGGTGTCCAACCATTGCTTCGCCAAGCAGAGAGATTGAGAGGATTTGTCGATGATGAAACAGCGACCCGAGTTAATTCCTCGAGTATGTTGACGGTAGCATCAAAACTTGCACATGGTCAAGCATCAATATTGTTACCAGAAGGCCATTCTCATAGTGAGTGGTATATTCAACGTTTGCGAACAGGACCGGTTCGTTCAGCCCTCAATGCAGCAGCCCTTGCAAGAGAAATTGGCAATGATGTCCCTGTTATTTTACCAGTAGGTCTTACTTTCCGTGACCCCCACGCTTGGTTTTCAGATGCATCAGTTGAATTTGGTGAACCGATTCAACTCCCTGAACTCCCTGATAAAAATCACGGTGCGAAATTACTCGCAGGTGAATGGGTTGAACCAGACAAAGAAACAACCATCGAGGTTCGAAATGAGATGCGAGATAGGTTAGGTTCCTTAACACCAGATGCACCAGATATTGATACTTGGAGAGCGTGGTTGTTGCTTGGCCACATTGCTGCTAAATTAGATGGAAAGCGTTTGACTACGTGGCAACAAGAAGTATTGCACGGGCGCGCAATCCGCGACCGAATGCGCGGTTCGTCAAACAAAGTATGGCAAGGCCCAGAAGGGTGCGGCGAAGAGGATTTAGCATCCACTTCAAAAATAACAGAGAAGGCACGTAAAACTGCTAAAACACTCCATGATATGAAACTGGACGCCCGCGCATATCACCCCGACTCCGCCAAATTAAACTGGAAAAATATAGTATTGGCATTGGTTCTCATACCTTTGATTGCTGTTGCGTTACCGTTCACAATTCTTGGTAATGGTATTC
Organism: Methanobacteriota archaeon; assembly: GCA_014384685.1. Next base: position 15,821 of record JACNFL010000128.1, on the reverse strand, counting down.
AGGCTACTGTTGGTTTCATGATTGCGAAATTCAATAGTGAGGCTGTAGATAAGAGGACAACATTCCATATGATGACAATGATGCTTGGTACAGTTCTAATTCGTCCACTAGTTCATATTGGTACAGCTTTGTTGTTATTGAAGGTAGGTTATTTCCCCGAATATTCTGCCTTTATTACGGCGCCAATTCTGGTCGCTGCCCTTTGGTTCATTACGGATGTGAGTACATTTTTGTGTAGATGCCATCTTCGTATTTCTTGCGCCATTAGAAGAAATATTCGCACCGATTCTTCATCTCGCTCAAAGGGTTGGAATTCTCTTAGAGCAGAATTCGAGGAGTTATCAGAGATGCTCGGTGTGCTCAAATAGTGCGCCATCCTCACGACACTTATGAGTGATGATTACGAGGCCAATATACGTGATTGGCTAATCAGTGAAGGTCTTGAAGTCAGAGAGCGACCAGACCAGCGCGCTGATTTCCATTTGATGGTGCGTTATCCACCAACACCGCACGGTCATGTATTCAATATAGCATCACCAAAACAGCGGAACTTAGTAGTTGTTTCAACAGTCACACAAGTAGACGCAGGCCAGCAAGATGCTATGTCTAAGAGAAGTGAAGAAGACGATTCAGGTTGGGAGGGTTGGTTACACGAAAGCCGCCTCAACCTAACAAAAAGTGGGGTTGATTGGGTCCTCCATGTTCGTAATTCTACAGAAAGCCCACCGGGCCCCCTTCAGGCATTTAATCTAAGTAAACCAATTTGGACAGATGGTTTGAGTCAGAATGAATTGATGCAAACGCTCCGTCATTTGTGGCTGACAAAACTCGCTTTAATTCATGAAATAAAGTATTCTTTTGGTCCAGGTGTTGGTAAACCCGGGCCTGTTGATGATTGGCAACAACAAGGGGTACAACAATTGCCCCCGCAACGAGATGCCGAAGTTTCTACCGATGAATCCGGCTCATTTGGTTCTGGTTTTGATCCATCTGAATGGCAATGAAAGATGAAAAATAGGTAGTTTAATCTGCTGATTTTCTGATTGATTTAATGCCAGAAAATAAAAATTGAATTTTGACCGCAAAGCGTCGCGGTTAAGTACCAAATCAATGACATTCGAACGAACACAGTAGTGATACTGAAGGAGTCGATTAGAATGAATGACACAAATAAGAGTATGATGATGGTTTTGCTGATGGTGATGAGCAGCCTTTTGGCAGGATATTCCCCAGCAATAGGAGATGCAGAAGCAGCCCAGGTAGTCATCACAGATGCAGTACAAGTGGTCGATGGTGGCCAAGTGAATGATAGGATGGCAGCGGTTGATTCAGATGGTGATGGTAATATCCACATTGTTTGGAGTAGGAACACCCAACATTTGTTTTACACAATGTTAGATGCAAGAGCGCAAACAGTGATTTCTGCTACCCAGATATCCAATACTGGTGCACACCGCTCATGGAATCCAGATATTGCGGTAGATGACAGTGGAATGGTGCATGTTACATGGACGAATACTGCTGGACAACATTCAATCATGTACACTCTTTTGGATCCTTCATTCCATCCTCAAGATGGTTCACCAGGTGATGATTCAACACTTTCAATGGTTGATGATTTCATAGTTAGTCAACGGAATCAAGACAGAGGATGGCCAGCCATAGCACTCGACTCGCTTGGCTCTGTCCACATTGTTTGGCAAGATTCATACGAACAACTTGACAAATTTTACCAACAACCCCAGATATACTACTCAATGTTAGATATTGACCTCTCTACTCGAGAAGCAATCACAGCAATTGATGATACTCTACTAACTCCTATTATTGGCCACAAGGGTCACCCTGACATAGCTGTTGATGCCAACGACTTTGTTCAGATTGTATGGGATGATACACGTGGAGGAAAGGTGGAATTCGCAGCACCAATTGACACATCAGGTTCAATGTACCAAGAATGGGGAGATATGTGTACTGTGTTTTATGGTGGCCAATGGTCAAGTGGTGGTTACTTCCAAGGTATCAAACCAATGTTAATGGATGCAAACATATCTGTTTACGAAACTTTGTACCTTCTGAGTGGTAACACTCCGAGCGCTGCTAGTTCCGGCGCCTGTTCAACCGCTTATGCAACTGGTGGTTCAGGTGGTAATGTTCGCCCAACTGCACTAGGTCTGAACCCGTCTGACCATTCAGGTGGGATTCGAAAGTTGACAGAAGTTGTCTACGGTGGTGCAGCAACTAATCTTCCTTCAGATGGTGGATACTACTCTGAATTTTGGGGCCCAGGTTCAACATGGGCTTGTTTGTCATGGAAGGATGCTGGTGGAAATGTACCAGGCAACCCACCAACTCAGCGTGACCACAAGTGGAATCCAAATGCAACTAAGATTGTAATGCCGATTTCAGATGAGGGACCATATGGAGGTCACCCAATTGACCAACAAGATTCACAGAGTATTAACGAAGCACACGATGCTTGTGTCCTTGCTGGTGTAACCCCGGTTCCAATGTATTCTGGTAACAACCAAGGTGTTGCTTCGGCAAGTATTGACATGGCAAAATGCCCGAATGGTCAAACATCAACCGGGCCAAGAATTTGCCCGGGTTCAACAGTTCGAAATACAGATGCAGGTGGTCAAGCGCATGCGTTCCCATCTGGTGGTTCAAATTCAATGAATCTTCTTGTAGAGGCAATGATTTATCTTGCAACTAACAATTCTCGTGAAATCTATCTAACTGTACTTGACCCTCATTCACTTATCAATAACCCACCCAACTCTTGGGGATACGGTGACGCTGGCCACTCTGTTTCAGGTAACTCATACTTTGAGAGAATCGGCCCTTCAGTTGATTCCAATGGCGTGGGTAGTCTTGTTGTAGTAAATGATACCAGAATTACTATCGATGACGCATTCAGTTTACACCCATCAATTGCTATTGATTCAAGTGGAAACACTCACCTCGCTTGGATGGATGCTCGTGGTTATGGATTTGACAAGGATGACAACTACGAAGTTTGGTACACACGTCTAAGACTACGTGGTTCAAGTGATTGGAATGGAGTTCCAGGTGGATTACCAACGTATGGTATCAAACAAATTTACGATTATCCAATATCTGAATTTGAAGGTAAGAACAACATCCCACCGGCACGACCTTGGGGTCCATCATCTTACATGCCTTCTATTCTTGCAGATGCACAAGATAACATTCACATCGCATGGTTAGAGAATTCCAATGTAACCGCTGGTGAAGAGATAATGTATACTCGTTTGAATCACACCAACGATGCATACCCTGACGGAATTCCTCTTAATTCACTGGCAACATACATTCTTGATGAATGGGAACCAACTCCAGTAACAAAGTGGGCATCTGATAAGTTAGGCCCTAATAGTGGCCGTGCACCCGAAATGGGGCAGCCACCAGCGTTTGCAAATGACCTTGGTAGCGGAGCACACATGGCTTGGTCTGACACTACAAAGTGTGATGGCTCATCAAACAACAATATGTACACAATTTGTTATACACACATTTTGACCGGTCAAGTCGATGTTTTCCTTGAAGATGGAGAAGCTGATTGGTTACACATTATTGAGCCAGGGGAAGAGACCATCTTCAATATGACAATTAACAACACAACACCCGGGCCAGTTGACTTGGTTGCTGACACATATTCTTTGAATCTCAGCATGATGTGTATTGTCCCTCAAGAAATTGCTGAAGCACACGGAATTTCACAACAATGTAATTCAGGTAACTGGACAATGACGATGTTCTTTGCTAGTAACCATACAGCCATATTCCCTGACACAGATATTTACCTGAAAGGTGGAGAAGCCGAGAGAATATATCTACGCGTAAGGGCGCCATCAGTGTATCAAGCACACCATGACGAAAATTCGTATGTTACGGTTTCAGCGGTATCGCACAAAGATCCAGCGATACGTTCCGATAGATTGACTCTGACAATGATGGATGTGGTTCACGGAATACAACTTGACACCTCACACGAAAGGTCTGATGTTGAGCAGGGCCAAACGGCAATTTTCTCAATTACCATAACTAACACAGGAAACGTGTTTGATAGTTTTGCCTTCTATGATCCAAACACGATTGAAGGGCAACAAGAGTGGTTACTTCCATTTGGTTGGCAAATCCGTTTCCCTCTACAAGTTTCACTTGATCCAGGCCAGTCAGTTACGAAGAATCTTGAGATTAGCGTACCAACGACGCAAGAGCCGGGAACCTTTGCGCTGTTCCTAAAGGGTTGGTCGATGGGAGAACCACGTAAGTCGGTAGCTTCGGGTTCAATGGATGTATTGGAATTGTATGTCAACGTCAGTATCCGTTCAACAGGTAATATTGTCTTTGAAATATATGATACTACGGAATATGTGTTACCTGGTGATTGTGCAAGTTATGACATTGATGTCATCAAGCATTTCCAACCGGGGTACATTATTTTCACAACACCCGGTGCACCTGCTGAAAGACCATCTGAAATTCCAGAGCATGTTTGGAGAGAAGACCATTGGACACTTACACTAGACTTCGCAAATGCACCCGGCGGTAATTCAATGGGATTGAATGAACCTAGACACTGGGGAACGATTGATTATCCATACACAGTAACAGCAGTTGTATGTGCCCCAGATAACGCAAATGCAGGACTTGGTCCTGCCTTGACAGTAAAGGCGCATTTGTCAGGTGCAAGCCGTGTTTCGGACTCAGTAATCTTGTCTACGAATGTAATTCATGTTTATGATTTGGAATCTTCAGTGGTTGATTTAGCACCACCATACGAGTATACAGTTGACCCTTCAGATGAACTTGAGGTACCTATCATCACGACTAACAATGGAAACGGCGCTGATCGCTATGATGTGCGCGTCGCACGCGTTACTGACCTAGCATCTGGTGTCGAGGTTCTGTGGGATGTAGATGTGCCAAGAGGTATACTTTCAGAATTACAACGTGGCGATTCTGAGAACATCACCGTAACAGTCAATGTACCATTAATGGTGACAGCAGGTAATTATGAAATTGTTCTAGATGTATTCAGCGAAGAATCATATCCAGATTCAGCGGGTAGGCCAACACGGTTGCGAGATTCAATAACATTGGCTATTACAGTTAATGAATTCCATGATATGCAATTATTGTTAGATCCATTCGTTGAATCAGATGTCAAGACAACAGCACCTGGACGAACAGTGAGATTCAATCTCAATGTTACTAACAACGGAAATGTTCCAGATAGAGCAACTTTGCACAACCATACAATCGACCTTTCTTCAGGCACATGGGATGAACGCCCAGGTATGGGTCATTTGGATAGGTGGCAGGTTTCTTGGGCTATAATGGATGGTCAGTTTGAAGTCCCTTGCCGCCAACTTGGTGTAGGTGAAGAAGCTCCAGTCAACGAGTGTGTCCGTCATGCAGACGGAACCTGGATACTACCAGAGATGGCGTCATACTCAACAATCCCAATAGTTGCTCTTGTTAACATTAGCACAGAGGCTGCATTAGGTAATCAGCAACTTGGACTGAAAGTCCGTTCTTTCTTTGGTAACATGATGCAAGATGGTGATACCGATGACAGCGAGTCGTGGGAAGGCGAATTATTGGATACAAACGAATTAATTGTGTCAATCCGTTTGCGAGCACCAAATCTACTCTTTGAGGATGTTACAGCAGATGTAAAGTCTGGTGACGTTGGAGATATGTTACCTATTAGAGTACAAATAATCAATGATGGTAATGTTCACGCTACTGATATTCATGTTATTGTCTGCCAAGACCAATCAAAGGATGATGTACGTAAGAACGGTTGCGATGAGGAGAATGTTGCTTACAGACAAGTCATCGGTGCGCTAATGCCTCCAGATGCTGCAGAACGAACAGATCCTGCGGAGATTGTTCTCCTTTATCCAGTCAAGGCTGGAAGCCACGATATTGTATTAGTGATTGACCCAGATAACATGATTGTTGAATCAAGTGAGCGTGATAACATCTTCGAGTTAGAGGGTGGATTGAAGTCTAGCAACGGTTGGATTGACCAAGCAACAGAAACGCTTGGTGCTTGGGGTGTACCAGGAATTATCATTCTGCTAACATTGTCGTTGCTTGCGGTGGCTGGATTAGTGATGCACGGACGCCGTAAAGAAGCTCTTGCAAAGGTCGCAGAACAGAGTAGCCTGTTATCCACAGACGAAATGTTTTGATTAAACAATACAAAACAGCCTCTCTCCCACTTACATAGTGGGAAAGAGTGCTAACACCGAGGGTATAGTTGCATTGAGTTGCACCGTTCCCCTTTCAAACACGAAGCGTGTGTGATAATGCATGAGTGAGGACATAGGCCAGAAGAATTCGCCCTGGCCCAAGCGTCTTTTAATTGCTGGAATCATCACTTTAATCCTTGGTGTAGCAGGTTTATGGAGTACATTACCATCAATTAACGATGACCTTGTCCCCGATAATTTCAACGATGCGGTTATTGAACCAGGAGCAACAGTTGAGGTAAATCTAACAGGATTACGTATTTACTCATTATTTCAAAATACCACAGAATCTAATGGGATAGATGGTTCAGTCACAGTTCTTCAAGATGGGGAGGAAATTGAACTTCGAGCTCCTTCAATGTTTTCTGGCATCGGAGAAATGGAATATGATGGTGGTAAAATCACATATTCACCAATGGGTTGGGTACAACCATCTGAAGCCACTACAATGGAATTTATTTCCCAATCTAATCAAACAATATACTTGGTAGACCAAAATAAGGTTAGTGAAGAAGCATTCACCCAACCAGTGATTCTTTCTTCTTGTTTTTCATTAGTAATTTCAGTTTGTTTGCTTCCGCTCTCACTAATCTTATTCTTCATGAGGAAGAAAGATTCAGGTAAATCATCAAATGTAACTCTCCAAACATCAGATGGCAGACAATTAAATTTGCAAATGGAGGGGCTAACTAATAGCGGCGCAGTTCTGACAACCGAACAGATTTACGCACTTGCTAGATTACAAGAGAAGGCTGGACCAGATGGTAAAATCACAGTAGATATTCAAATGCCAAGTGGCTTGGCTTCAAAATCAGTCCCACCTCCTTTTTCAGATCGACCCGATGATAACTCAGCCGATGCGGTAAAATCCTTCAAGCAAAGTGTCAAAGAATCTCAACAATCAAAACAACCGATCAGCGAAGTAGACACTGAATCATCAACCACATCATCAGAGGATGAAAAGAAGTCACCAAATTGGAAGGATTGGGATGAAGGTTGATTTCTCAATCATCAAGATTCTTTCCAACAGATCTAGCCGCTTCCACTGCTCCATCAGGTAAGAAGAACAGGTCAGGCACAGGCTTAGGGAATGTGTCATCCCAAAATCTCTGAGAGCGAGCCCAAATTTCCTGTGAACTACACCACTTTAACCACTCATCTACCCAATCACAAGTAGCAATGACTTTTTCATCCCCATTTGCATTGTCTCTTAGGACACGATTCATCATACCGATTATCACAACATTAGCAGGAATGAGTGCATAAGTTCCGAATGGGTTGCGTTCTGTGTCAACAGTTCGTTGTTCCTTCCACAAAGCCAAAAATTGGTCGTAGATGTATCCAATTGATAGAACGGAAATAAGAACACCAAATGCGATTGAGCCGAGGCCCCAATAAGTCATTGCAACTCCAAGCGTTTCTTGATTTGCATCAAACCTCCAACTAACGTATGGCCAAATAAGTAGTGTGAGTGTGGTACACCAAAACACCATAGAAATGAGTGTCTGGGATTGTTGTAATCGCCAATACTGGCGCATGAACCACTTCTTCATCATCACCATCGCCTCCCACCTATCACCTTTGATGCTTGTGTGCTTCAGTCAAGCAACCACCCGTTTTCCTGACTATCAATTCCTCGCGGGTCTCAAGTGTGTGAACCTCTCCTCACATCTTGTGGAAGCCATGTCTAGGGTACGAGCAGTGCTTGTCGGATTAGGTCACAGAACTGCTTGCTATGCCTCCTATGCACTTCAGCACCCAGGAGAAATGGAAGTCGTTGGTTTAGCTGACCCCGACAGCGATAGGTTGGCAATTTTTGCGGAAAAATATGGTGTTCCCGATGACAAATGTTTCTCTTCAAGCCAAGAATTAGCAGCAATACCAAGATTTGGAGACATTGCCATCAATGGAACGATGGATGAGGTCCACGTTGAAACAACAATCCCTCTTGTAGAAGCAGGGTACCATGTGTTGTTGGAAAAGCCAATTGCTCCCAATTCTAGTGAATTAAATTTGCTTGATGCTGCAGTTATCAAAGCTGGTGTGAAAGTTGCGATTTGTCATGTATTGAGATATGCTCCCTTCTACAATGACATTCAACAGCGGATTGTAGCGGATGAAATTGGTGAAATTATTCATATTCATTCAACAGAAAATGTATCTTATCACCACATGGCTGTAGCGTTTGTCAGAGGGAAATGGAATAAGCGGGCAGTTAATCCAATCATGTTAGCAAAATGCTGTCACGATTTAGATCTAATTTGTTGGTTTAATAGTGGTATCAAACCATCTAAGATTTCATCAATGGGGGGACGCCATTTCTTCACCACCAAAAACGCTCCAGATGGTGCTGGTGAGAATTGTTTTGATTGTGATATTGAGCGTGATTGCCAATACTCTGCAAAGCGCCATTATATCGATAATGATTGGTGGTCATTTTACGCTTTAGCAGGCGAAAAAAATTATGAGCATGGAGAAGAAACCGATAGTGAAACATCAGCACCACATATTGCTGCAACCGATTATGGGCGATGTGTTTGGAATAGTGAAAATGATGTTGCGGACCGTCAATCAGTCATTATTGAGTTTGAAAATGGTTCTCTTGCCACCCATGATTTAGTCAGTAACAGTTCTAGAGCAACTCGTAGATTACAGATTGTAGGAACTAAAGGCGAGATTTTTGGTGATATGGTTAGTGGCCAGTTTACAGTATGGAAACCAGCTGCAATTGACGGCAAAGAGTACACTAAAGAGGTCGTTGATACGGGTGTTAGTGAAGACATGCATGGTGGGGGAGACTTACGCCTTGTGAAGGACTTCCTGAGTTTGGTGAGAGGTGAGCAGCCATCTCTTGCAACTACATCATTGAGTGATTCATTGAACAGCCATAAAATTGCTTTTGCCGCTGATATTTCAATGCAAGAATCAAGAATTGTTGACTTTGATGACATATAATCACTTATTGCAGGTGGGTTTTTACAAGGTGACTGATTACACAACCTTGGGTTGAATAGTGTGGTTGACTTTGACACCGCTTTGACAATTCTTGAAAATAAAGCCCGTCGGCTAATTTTGGAGATGCTAGTTAGAGAGCCACATTACCCACTTCAATTATCAAAACATCTTGAAATTAGTCAGCAAGCTGTGATGAAACACCTGAAAGTTTTGGAAGAGGCTGGATTCGTTCAATCTGAGCAAGTAAGAAGCGATAAAGGCGGCCCCCCCAAGAAGATTTTTTCAGTCAAGCAATCATTTTCTCTGCGTTTAGATTTGGGTCCAGACTTATTTCGTTCAGATCACAGAACCCTGCCGGCGGGCGGCCCCGTGAGATTATCCTCTAGATTACCGGATTCAGCAATACCTGTTGCAGAAAAAATAGGGGGTCGAAGAAAGATATCAGTATCTGAGGCAATGGATTTAGTTGGGCAACTAAATGAAACTCTTGAAGCACTTGATGCACAGAGAGATGCCTTAATTGCTTTACATCAACAAGTAATGAGCAGAGTATCTTCAACTGTAGATAAGAATTTTCTTCAATACGAAGAACGTAATCTCGTTCATACTTTGTTAGAAAGACCACGTCGTCCGGTAGATTTGGATGCATGGAGTGAAACTCTTCGTCTAGAAGTACCTCGGGCAGAAGCAATCATCACCGAGGTAAGAGAGAGGATGATGTATGAAATTGCAGACGCTGATAGAACAGTAATTATTGCTGGTAAGAAATCCCAACTACCATGGTGGGCTGTTCTTGGAAGTGACGATTAGATTAGCCCTTCCTTGGCTAACTTTTCAGGTAGATATGTGTCAGTTACGAAGTCAAGACCATACTTCGCTAAAGATTGCTGCTCAGCCTTTTTACCGAGATCTAACATCATATTGATTTGGTCCTGCCACCACCCATCTGCAAACCGTGGGTCACTTAATTCCGCCTTCAAGGCTTCAATGTCCTTACTGGATAAATCATCAGCAGGGAGGTCGTAAGCCATAATATCATCAGCAGTGATTCCGAGATATGTTGCGGATGGTGTAGCTAAATATTCAGAGATATGGGCAGTCTTAATCGCCCCATATGCAATACTAGCGAATATTCTAAACGACCAAGGGTCGCCGTCAAGGAATACAATTATTGGTAGATTCCACTCTTCATTCATCCTCTTCAAAATCCGACGAGTGGAGCGTGCAGGTTGCCCTTTAAGATGAAGCAAACCTGCTCGGTGTTCTTCGTCAAATCCGTTTTCAACTAATCTGTCAAACATACCTCCTGTTTCTATTGCCATAATGAAATCTACATCATTTGCAATCAATCTTAATTTTTCAGATTCAACATTGTAAGGAACACCATATCCGGAATCGCCGACATCGTCACGAGCGTTTATTGTCATCCAGTCTCCTTTTCGATTTCGTTCGTTGATAGTGATGTCCCCAATCATTCTCGCACCATCTTCTTCTGGTCTTAGTTTGAAATCCTCACGCATACATTTTGTGACAATTTCAAGGTCTTCAGCAAGATTGTTACTTTCGTTTTGACTGCCAAATTTGCCATGTCCCCATGCTTCGGAAATATAGTACATCTCTCTCAGAGTTGAGGATTTACCATTGTCAATCATCTCCTCAATAAATTCAATAATATGCAAAGCTCGAAGTAATTGATTGGCAGAACGAAGTGAGGTGGCATCACGTAGTGAACGCTTTTTACCATACTTGAAAACCCCTAACCGTTTGTTAAACTCAATGTTTTTCTTTGTTCTTACAGGTAATGACATTGTTGGAGCGGTTCCTTTCATCATTTTGTTATGCATTTCTTCTGCAACCTCATGCAATGAAGCAACTACACTTTCATTCGTTTTACCTCTACTAGAATTCACTATTCATCACCCCACTCATTTTCTTCAAAAAGTTTCACTTGTCTTGTAGAATTAGGGGAGGTATCTGCGTTTTCTTCATTATTCAAAACTTCATTATCATCCACGTGATGCGTTTCAGGGACCTCAATTTCTGTAGTTTCACTAACAACATCTTCCAAAGCGTTCTTTGATACATTATCAAGTTCACTTGATTCAACATCTATAGGATCTTCAATATTAGATTCCATCCCATTTTCAGTTACTACTGATTCTTCCATTGCGGCTATTTCTTCTCGTCTGATTTCTTGAAGTATATTCTCATCCAATTTCATTGCCCCGATAATTTCACCAGAGCCGCGGAAGAACACATCAAATTGATTCCAATCCCCTTTTGATAGACCATCAATTGAGAAAGAAATTTCTAAGTTTTCACTGGGCTGTAATATCTCAAGTTTCCACTTTCTCAACCCTTTAGCTTCACGCCTTCCTTCAATATTTTCATCAATTATCTCAACTCCCTCCCTTTCGGGCCAAGTTGCTAAGATTGTGTATTGGCGGGGACGATTAGTGTAATTGAACAAATTTATATAACATTTAATGACCTTTTCAGCACTATCCCATTCTGACACTTCTTCGGAAAATACAGCATTCATTATGTTAGTGATTACAGGTGCTAAGTCAGGCTCCTCCCGTCCAAGAATAGCACTTGATTTTGCACTTATCTCTGGTAGAATCACGTTAACTAATTCGAATTTTTCACGAGCCTTTTCTCTCTGCTTACTTTTTCTTTTGTGGTTGCTCAAACCTCTTCCAACTTCTTGCAAGGCTAGGCGTATTTCGTTAAACACCTCTTCATTATCAGATAGTGCTTCCTTTGCTTCACTAGTGAATTGGACATTTGTGCTAGCAAGGTGAACTAGAATCGCTGCTGGCCCCTTAGGGACACCCCTTCCTCCGGGATGGTCAAGACCATATTTTTTCCAGTCAACACTTTCGATTGATTTTGTCAGGAGGCATCCACCTTGTTGATACATTAGTGGAACACGGTTGGCAATTCTGAGAACCTCGACTGGGCCGTCTGATGGAAGGTCGGTGCCAAAAATCAATCCGACTTCAACTTGAAACGGATTTCCCCCGGCTACAGACGGGGCCCGCGTGACTGTTGAAACGAATTTGGAATCAATGGCTTTAGACAATCCCTTCTTGATTAGTAAGTCTTCAATTGGGGATAGACAATCGGTAGGCGGCGCTAGTAATTTGACCTCCTTGAATGCCTGAAGAATTGCTTGTGCTTCTGGCGCGGTGATAGTGCCTGGTTTTCTTGCCTCATCAATAGCAGATTTTGCTAGAATATCTCTAGCAGCCCGCATTGAAACCCCTGAGAAATTGTGGCGTAAAAATGAAGTCATTTTCCTGTCCTCAGAATCTCTGAGAAAACGTTGTAATGACCCTATTTCTTGGCCGTGGGGGTGGGGTCGAATTTCCTCTACAGGCCGGGGGAGAATTTCAGTAACCCTAGGCCAATTCCCTTCATCAATGATAACTCCTTCTTCATCGTAAACTTTCAGAGAAAGTGATGCATGGGGATTGACTATTGAAGTCATTCTGAGGTATTGGTGAACACTTTGCCTTCCACGTTGGTACTTTGCTTTCATGTGGGCTTGAACTTTGACCCCATGTTCAATTACTTCCCCTTCTGAATCGAACCAGTGGTCTCTTTTTCTGTTACTTGAAATCGCTTTATTTTTCTTCGTGTCAAGTCCAATGTCAACGTGAACTGCAGTTGCTTCTTCCTTGACTTTAGAGATAACATGGGTTTTTTTCCCAGTAGTCAGTTGGCTGTACATCACCACACCAGTGATACCGATTCCTTGCTGTCCCCTGGTTTGACGGATGGTGTGAAATCGTGAACCAAAAAGCAAACTTCCAAACACTTTGGTAATTGAATCAGGATGAATTCCTGGACCATTATCCTGGCTAATCAGAATGAGTTCGTCCGCTTTCCCTTTGACTTTTTTAATATCAATGTGAATATCTGGTAGTAATCGTGCTTCTTCACAAGCATCAAGAGAGTTGTCAACAGATTCTTTGGCAGCAGTAATGATAGAACGATTTAGCGTATCAAAGCCAAGAAAGTGTTTATTCTTCTCAAAAAATTCGCTGATACTTGCTTGTTGCATTTTGCTACGTGTAGACGCCATGTCTCTTCACCCTCCCCCCAGTCCTCCCTCGGCCGTATGACGAGGGGCTAGTTAGCGGCAAAACCCTCGACTTGTCCGACAGGTCATAAGCAGTGTGGGGTGAACTTGGCAAAATCAGTATATTTTCAAAGCCAATATAAGTTAGCAATAGGATTTGCCCATGGCACTCAAACTCTAGTAAAGAGACTTGGTTCCCAAGCAACAATTTTTCCCACAAAAGCACTAGCCATTACAGTTAATGGACTAGCGAGGTAGAGTTTACCCGGTCCTGACCTACCTTGGAAATTACGGTTGATAGCAGAGACAGTAACTTGTTCTGAATTATCTGAAACACCGGGACCAGCACCAATACAGGCTCCACATCAGGGGTCAATCAACTTCACACCTGCTTGAATGAACATGTCGTTCCAACCCATTCTCTGTGAATATTCTTTGACAGCCTTTGAGCCGAACTGAATGTAACATTCAACTCCATCAGGAATAGTCAGTCCTGCTTCTAGAGCAGCCTCAACAACTTCGGCGTAGTATTGGAAATCATCTGCTTTACCAGCAGTGCATGAACCAGCATACGCAATATCAATTGCAACATCGCCAATATCAGAAATATTCACACCGTTTGTTGGATCCGATGGGATTCCTTCGTCAGGGTTACCCGGGTGGGCAACCATTGGTACAATTTCGGAGAGATTGATTGTGTACACCCCTCCGTCATAATGTGCGCCTTCATCAGGGAGTACAAAAGCAGCCCTGATTTCATCTTCAGTGAGATTTTGCCGGCGTTTCATTAACCATTCAACCGTAACATCATCAGGTTCACATATACCTGTTTTAGCACTACATTCTGTTGCCATATTGCACAGAGTTGCTCGTTCATCCATAGATAGGCTGGCTAGCCCCGGTCCTCCAAATTCCATGGACCGGTCAAGAGTTTCTGAGGTGCTTGCATATTCCAATAAAATGTGTAGAATCACATCTTTTGCAGTACAACCCGGATTGAGTTCACCCTCTAATTCAAAGCGGATAGATTCGGGTACGTTCACGAATGCAAATTGATTGTAAGCGAGATTCGCATATTCTGTTGAGCCCACACCATAAGTCAGTGCGTTAGAAGCACCACCCATGCAGGTGTGGCTATCAGTTGCTTGGATGAAATCCCCAACATCAATAAATTCCTCCCTAGCAACTTGGTGACAAATTCCTGGGCTAACACCATCTTTTGCCGAATAATCTCTAACACCAGTGTGTTGTTGGAAGAGGTTCTGCATATTTCGTAAGGTCTGTATTTTTTCAGCGAATGGACCAAACCGTGGTACACCAGTTGCATAGAGCAAATGGTCCTCGAAAACAGCAAATTTATTTGGGTCAGGTAAGGAGTAGTTTTCTCCATATTCAAGTTTCAAAAACTCATGAACTTGTGCTGTGGTAAATTCATGAGAGTAGCCACCATTCACTGCAGCGAGTACTGCATTATGTGGTTTCACAAAAGCAGACACTCCATTTCTAGAGAGTAGTTTATTGGCAATAATTTTCTCACACATCGTCATCGGTCTTTCTTGACAATCAGGTGTTGGCAGTTCAATATTACCAGATTTCAATTGTTTTGCAAAGGGAAAGATTCCTCCATTTTCAACGATGAGTTTTGTAATTGGATCATATTTATCAATAAACTCAGAAAGGGAAAGAGTTGCTCCGTTTTGCAGTCTTTCAAGCATTTTGTGGTCACCCATCAATTGACCAAGATTGATGTTGTTTCTTTCATGAATTGGTGCGAAAGAAGCGGCTATTACGATTCTGACACCAGCCCATTTTTCTGCTTGAGCAGCAGTTTCTCTACTACTGCCTGTTCCTTTTCGGTGACCAGAAACAATCACTTCAAAATCACCATTTATCAGAGCGTTTTCTTCAAAAACGCGCTTTCCATGGTGAATTAAACCAGCATAAGCGTTTTTGGCAATTTCAGCAGGGTCATGGTCAAAACAGACCCAAGCAGGAGTCATCACATCAGTATTGATATCATCCAATAAGTCATCAACAGTGAAATCTGACATTGATAGATTGAGGCCATTATACAATTGTTGTCGAATAAGGTCAAGATTTTTTGTCAAAAATAAGATTCTCTTTCCAGGTGTCAATGAGATTTCTTGAGGCGGCCAAAATTCTACCATCACTCTTCACCTGCCCTACGGGCAGACACTCCGAGGTGTCAGTTACTTATCACCATTATCAAATCAAAATATGAAGTTAATATTTCAGAATATTATTAGATGTAAATAAACCGCTAAACCTTATATAACCCTGGCTGAACGCCGTTTATACCTTTCTCTTAATAATGGTAGTAGGGTAAGCATAGGAGTGATTAATTTGGCAAAAAAACAACCAGTACAAATTGAAGATATTGTAAAGTGTCCGGAGTGTAATAGTAGGAGTCTTGACCATGACCAAACAAGGGGTGAAACCGTTTGTCAGGATTGCGGATTAGTGATTGA
>JACNFL010000061.1 GCA_014384685.1 Methanobacteriota archaeon | reverse complement strand
TGCCGAATCAGTACTCCCTCCAACTATTGAATTAAGAGATAAGGAACAAATCCCCCCTACTGAAGAATGGCAGACGGTCTGTCAAGAAACAGGCCTACAGGGAATTACGATTGCAGAGGAATACGGTGGTATGCCTGTGGATGATATCAGTGAAGCAATTATCATTGAAGAATTAGCTCGCGTTGATGCTTCGTTTTCAGTATTTTATTGCGTTCATGTTGGACTTTGTTCCAAAACAATTTCACTCCATGGAACAGAACCGCAGAAGCAGAAATATTTGTCCCAACTTGCGGCAGATAAGGTGGGTGCATATTCACTATCAGAAGCCGGTGCTGGCACTGATGCAGGTGCCCTTTCATGCAAAGCGGAGTTGTCACCAGACGGTTCTCATTATGTTCTAAACGGAATGAAGATGTGGGTCACAAATGGTGCATCCGCAGACATTTATGTCCTGTTTGCAAAAGTGGTTGGACATCCGGAATATGGTGTTAAGAAGCATGGTGGAACTACTGCTTTTATCGTTGAAAAAACGTTTGATGGCTTCACCGTTGGAAAGAAAGAAGACAAACTCGGAATCCGTAGCAGTGACACATGTACGCTAGTTCTTGAAGACTGTAAAGTACCGGTAGAGAATGTTCTTGGAGAAGTTGGAAAAGGTTTCTCAATTGCCATGAACGCTTTGGATAACTCACGCATCGGTATCGCCGCACAAGCACTAGGGATTTCCCAAGGAGCGTTTGAGGCTTCACTGAAATATGCTCACGAAAGAGAGACTTTTGGGAAGCCATTAGCAGCCCACCAAATGATTACTTCATACCTTGCCGATATGGCAACACGCATTGATGCATCCCGACTCTTAGTATACCGGGCCGCCCATGCAAAACAATTGCATTACGAAGAAGGTACACCTCGCCACACCAATGAAGCAAGTATGGCAAAACTGTTTGCAGGAGATACTGCGATGTGGGTTGCTGAACGGGCTGTACAGATCCATGGAGGATACGGATATGTTACTGAATTCCCTGTAGAGAGATTCTTCCGAGACGCAAAAATCACCCAAATTTATGAAGGTACTCAAGAAGTTCAGAGACTGGTAATTGCTAGAAATCTAAAATAAATATTAGTTCATACTGATTCTAGCCCAATATTTTCTGTAATTATGGCCATTGCAGTCGTGGCCAAACACTTGGGTCATCATTTTCCCAATCAATATCATTGAGCATAGATTGTAGTTCATCAAGAGAGGATACATCGTTCTCTACTTGCAAACGATGAAGATAATCCTTCAATCGCCCAAGCCTAATGCCTGGCTGGATCCCAGTATTATCTACAATCCAGTGGCCATCTGCTAAGGCAACATCCTTAGCATCATTCTCCGGAAGTTGATTTAGAGCCGCTTGAACACTTTCGGCATCTTCTGTATCAATTGCAAGTTCGCAAGCAAGTTGAGTATCAAGTCCTGCACCAAGAACCGCGCGGTAAATTCGCAGTTGTCCGACATCGTTTTTATCAGGCAAATTACCCATTGAATTTCTCAAATTGCTAACACGATTAATTACCGATTTAGGCATAGTCAAATGCTTCAACAAGTTTGCAGGATTATCCCCTCGAAACATCATCGCCAGCCGAGCCTCAATAACTGAATTATCTGAAATAATCTCGAGAGAAGATTGGCCATTCAAATCAAATGAATGACCATTGAAAATTATGTTTAGGACTCCATCAACTTCCATCCTTGCTAAAACATCTGCAGCGTAGGGACCAGATAAAATCCTCTTCAATTCCTGCCAAATTCGCTCCACACTCACGTTTTTCAGCATTTCACGACACTCAATAAGCGCTTCTGAAAGCGCCTCATTGGGATGCCACAACCCACCAATCCCTTGGTCCATGAATCGGTAAACACGCATCACACGAAGGCCATCTTCCTCCAGCCTAAGTGTGGCTTCACCCACTGCCCTGAGGACACCTTTTTGTAGGTCCTCTAGACCATTATATGGGTCATACAACTCTTGTCTTGCAAGGTCAATTGCCATGGCATTAATTGTCAAATCCCGCCTTTCTAAATCGTCTGCGAGTGATACCCCAAATTCAACTGATTCAGGCCTCCTTCCGTCAAGATATTCTTGGTCACACCTCAGGGTTGTTACCTCAAACATTTCACTTCCTGATTTTAGGCGCACAGTAACCGTACCGTACTCTACTCCGGTCTTTATTGAATTAGGAAAGAGGTCAAAAACCTGATCCGGTTCCATATCGGTTGCCAAATCATAATCGTTAGGTTTTACCCCGCTCAACCCTTGACGAATACTGCCACCTACCGCCCATATTCCGGCATCGTTTTCAGCGAAAATTGACACGATTTTTAGAAGGTCATCAGGTAGAGATTCCACCCACGATTCTAACTGCATAGGCAAGCCTCCACCCTTGAGGTCTGCAAGTGCCCCTTTGGGCAACGATTTGACTCTCGCGAACGGCTCCACAAAGTGTCGGGGGGTGGTAATTGCTTTCAAGGGGAATGGCGAGGAGAGGCCATGAAGGTGGAACTAGTTGCTATTGAGTGGCTAAGGGCTCACGAGGAAATTAAGCCAAAAAAGGTTGAAGAATTGGCGAAAATCACCAAAAAATGGGGTTGTTACACCAAGCCTTTGCTAGTTGATAGAGTGAGTGGCGCTATACTTGATGGACATCACCGCCACGCTGTTGGCCATATTCTTAATTTAGTTCGATTACCTGTTATTCTGTTTGACTATTTGGAAGACGATTCAATCACAGTGGAACCTTGGCCAAATTGTGGATTTGAAACACTGGCTAAACAAGATATTATTGATATGTCTATGTCAGATGAATTGTATCCTCCAAAAACAAGTCGACACGCTACTAATTGGAATACTCCGCCAATCGCAGAATCTCTTGAACGCCTAGCAAAATTGAGCGATTAAAGCAACATCAAGATACTAAATCTCACGGGATTAAATCTTCGTGATGGCCAAATCCAAAATCATCGAATGTTGCATCAGGAGCACCTGGATGTTGCATCTTTGTCTCTAGCAATGCCATCATGGTTGGCCATAATGGTGTCAACCATTCTGATGCTTCCGATAATATGTCAAATAGTGGATGCTCAGGTAATTCTTCAGCCGCGTCATCAAAGTGAATAAAAATGTCATTTGGATCGTCATCATCAACGCACCATGGGTCATCGTCAACATCAGCAACTAATGCAACAGGAGGTAAATTCTCAGGGAGTTGCCGTAATTCAGCCGCTAATGCTCGCAAACTATTAGCCTCATCAGTGTCAAAAACACCCAACTCTGTACCAATTTCCAAAGCATCCTCAAACAGACCTGCAAGTTCTCTAGAATCTGTTTGTTCGGCCTCAGTCTCACATTGTCTCTACCTATTTCTTTTGATAATCTTTTCCAATAAGTAGCTACTAA
>JACNFL010000165.1 GCA_014384685.1 Methanobacteriota archaeon | reverse complement strand
CGGAACCCTGACCAATATCAGCAGCTCCTGTATGGATTGTTACTCCACCATCCATGTCAATTTTCAGATGAACAGTGGCATGAGGGAACTTGTTAGGATCCCAATGAATCGGCAATCCACTTCCAGAAATGAAGAAACCACAACCGACTCCGATGCCATGACCTAATGGCAGTTTGCGAAACCGCTCATCCCAATTAGATGCTTTACGAACTTTTTCTAGACATTCTCTCATTCCTGTACTAGTGATTCTAAAACCTGTAATAGTCGCACTAAGAGGTGGTAGCAAATTGGCTAAACGAAAAGTCATTGGGTCAACCTGAAGTTTGTCTGACAGGTCATCTAGTCCCACTTCAAAGGCACAGCGTGAGTTAACAGCGCCATGACCCCGCATGGCACCACTTGCAGGTTTGTTTGTCCAAACTCTTGCACCGGTGTAATGGAATGCCCCAATCTCGTATGGAGCGGTGTGAAGAACCCCGTTGTAGTAAGTTGTAACATGACCGAATGAAGCGAAAGCACCCCCGTCAATCAAAGCATCAGTTTCAACTCCACAGAGTCGTCCCTGTGAATCAGCGTGAAGGTTCATTTCAATGTGTGAAGGGTGTCTACCTCGATTAACGAAGAAAACCTCTTCGCGGTCAAATGTAATTCTTACCGGCCGTCCTGATTTGCGTGATAATATTGCTGCGCACATCTCATGAGGAAACGGGTCAGACTTACCTCCAAATCCACCACCTACAAACGTTCTATAGACATTTAATTGGTGCATCGGGATTTCTAGTACATCAGCAAGTGATCGATGTAAATAGTGCGGCACTTGTTGTGGCGTATAGACAGTTAATCTTCCTCTTGGATCCCAATTTGCAACGGTTGCATGTGGTTCTGTAAAGCCGTGGTTAACACCACGAAAAGTCCAATTTGAATTGTGAGATGCTTCCGCATTCTC
The DNA here is from genome assembly GCA_014384685.1 of Methanobacteriota archaeon. Next base: position 2,510 of record JACNFL010000165.1, on the reverse strand, counting down.
AGTCATTTTTTCTACTTCGCCAAACTCTTGGAAAACCCGCTTTTGGATATTTGCTTCACCAATGTGATATTTGCCTCGGTCATGAATTGGGTTTTCACTATCTTCCAATCCATCTTTCATATCGTGAATGCTGTCTAATACCTCGTATTCAACCTCAATGAGTTGTAGCGCATGCAGCGCAGTAGATTCATCTTCGGCTGCCACAGCTGCCACTAAATCGCCAACATGGCGGACCAAACTGATCGCTAAGGCGTGTTCATCTTTGGTGACAGGTAACACACCAAATGCATTGCTTGCATCAACTCCTGTTGCGATAGCAACGACACCATCCAGAGCTTCTGCAGCAGAGGTATCAATTGATTTGATTCGGGCAAAATGGTGCGGGGAACGGAGAATTTTCCCAATTAATTCGTTAGATAATCGAATATCGTCTCCATATTTTGCTTGTCCAGTAACTTTGTAGCGCCCATCTATCAAAGGGGTTCTATTGCCAATAGAGGTACTAGTGACTAGTTCATCGTGGCGGTGAGTACCCCATGGTTGAGACAACTTTCCGCCTTGACTCTTAGGTATCTTTTCATCATCTTGAAGGGTACTGAATTGGTCTTTACCTCCACTGCCTGGGCGGGAAAACGGTAATTTCCCCGGTTGCTGTTTGTAGCCAACCATTTCCTCTTCGTCAGTCATGCAAGTATCACCTGACTATGCGTCATCTCCCATGAAACCAGGATGTGGGTCGGAGTGTGGAGAGGTGGGGTTTGAGGTTGATTTGCCACTACGAAGTATCTCAGCAGCAGCTTGAATTGATTCAATAATTGGTTGATAGCCGGTGCAACGACAAAGGTTCCCTTCTATTGCAGTCTTGATTTCAGCCTCAGAAGGGTTGTCATTTCCGTTTAGAAGTGCAGTAATCACAATTAAAAATCCAGGACTACAAAATCCACATTGGCTTCCACCGTAGGTTGTAAAAGTCTCTTGGATAGGTGAGAGGTGGTGGCCGTCTGAGATCCCTTCAACAGTGGTTATTTCACAACCTTCGACTTCACTTGTTAGTGTCAGGCAAGAGAGCCTTGGTTCACCGTCCACAAGAACAGCACAACATCCACAAGTGCCCATGTCGCACCCTCTCTTGACTCCAAGCATGCCGATTTGGTCACGTAAAACGTCTAGGAGAATGGAATCACTTGAAATTGATTCAGTGACTTTTTTTTCATTGACAGAAGCAACCCATTCACGCTTGCCTGCTTGAGGCAACATTGGAATACGATTTTGCTTTGACATGACAAAAGCCCAGTGCCTACTCCGTAGGCATACTGACGAGTCCGCCTCCGTCTTTGATAGTTCGCCTTAGTGTTAGGATGCATTAGTTGTGGTTTGTTGTCAATTTATGTTCGCACATATACTGATTCATAATCCTCTTTTCCTGTAGGTGGTTCAATCCAATCTTCGTCTGCAGGAAGGACAAGTCCTTGTCCAATTTCATTGAGTGTTTCAGCCAAACTTTTCTGTTCTTGAGTTAACTCATCCCAAGGAATTTCTCCTCGGCGCAATCTTTTCCACTGTTTTAGAGTGCCAATAGAGCGTACTGAGCGAGCCCAAAGTAGAAGGTGAAGTCGAGCTGAAACAGACCACAAAGGCATCAAGATGAAAGCCAATAATATCCAATTTATTTTTGTCACGTACGGCTCAATTAGAGGTAATAACCCATACAAATTTAGATTCCAAAGCGGGCTTGCCGGTGCTGCTAGTAAGAAGGCCACAGGGAATGAAACCAGTATCCACCAAATCGGAAGCAATGCAAAGCCTACTACAATTTTGTGAGTGCCAAGAGTATGATTCTCTTTCACAGACATTCTTTTTGCAATAGGTCCAGCGATACGGTATGGTGGCCACGAACCGATTAACGCGCCCCAAGTGATGAGCCCTGCCATGAATATCCAAGAACCGATTATTTGGAATACGGCTGAAATCAAATCAACTGCGCCCGGCCTTTTATCGCGGTCGTACAATTCATGTTCTTTCAGGCTATATTTTTCCATTTTTTGAGAGTGGTCGCTAACTCTTGACTTTAGGTTGACTGCTTGTTCTGGTTTGTGTTCAGATAACCATAGCCAAGCGGCACGGGCGCGTCTAGCGCCCATGACAGCTTCTGCATAGGTCGCTCCGGTTTTTCGTCCAAGCATTCTATTTCGATGTACTGATAGTAAGCCACGTGCCCGCCAAAGCAGTTTACGATCTTCCCATGTGTCAAGTCCTTGACTACTGCGTTGCAGTTCAGTACCTAGAGATTCAGTTACCGCATTTACCCATGCACGCTCAGCTGCGACATCAGCCCCAAACTCGGAAATTGCTTCTTCACTGGGACTTGGCGCCCCTTCTTCACCAGGAAGAGGCGGCATGCTCATTGGCTGATGTACGGACACTAAGGCTCGCTCACGGAATCTACTGGCATCTGAATAGTGTAGACCAACAGGGACTAAAGAGGGCGCTTCTCCACCAGTTTCACGGGC
>JACNFL010000281.1 GCA_014384685.1 Methanobacteriota archaeon | reverse complement strand
GTCCGCCCGGCCCATGGTCAATCCATCCATGTGCGGTTCACGCGTGGATGGAAAGTTACAATGCTGACAGCATTTGCTGAAGGTATGATGCTGAGAGATTACAAGTTTGATAAGTATCTTTCAAAGGATGATGATGACGATGATGATGGCACTCCTTACACTGTGACTTTCCAATCATCAAACCGTCATCTTGACAACCTTACTGCAGGATGTGCACGCGTATCAGCAATGGCAACAGGCGTGCACATTGCAAGAGACCTTGGCAACGAGCCTGCCAACAAACTGACTCCAATGGAGTACGCTTCACGTGCTAGAGCATTTGCCAAAGGGAAGGGGAACTTGTCAGTGACCGTCTTAGAGTGGGACGAACTTCTAGAGGAAAAAATGGGTGGACTCATCAATGTTGGGAAGGGGAGTGAGCACCCTCCTTGCATGGTAATCTGGGAATTAAATGCCAAGGCAAAGGACGGCCCTTGCCCAATTGTTGTGGGCAAAGGAATCACTTTTGATACCGGTGGAATTTCATTGAAACCAGGTGCTGGAATGGATGAAATGAAGTTTGACATGCACGGTTCTGCAACCGTGTTTGGCTTGATGGTCGCATTGCATGGTGTTGGTCACAAAGGCCACATGATGGCGATTTCTTGCATGGCAGAAAACAGCCCTAGTTCAACTGCTTACAGACCAGGTGACGTTATTCCTACATACTCAGGAAAAACCGTTGAAGTGCTAAACACAGATGCTGAAGGTAGACTAGTTCTCGCTGATGGCTTGTGGAAAGCAGGTGAGTATAATCCTGAATACATCATCGATCTCGCTACCTTGACTGGTGCTTGTGTAATTGCATTAGGACACGAGGCTAGTGGCTTGTGGTCTAACGATGATGACTTGTTAGAGAATTTGCGAAAGGCAGCGGCAGATAGCGGTGAGTTGGCTTGGCCGATGCCTCTTTTGCCAGCATTTGAGAAGCAAATGACAGGCTCAAAAATTGCAGATGTCAAGAATCTTGGAGAAAGATACGGCGGCTCTAATTCTGCAGCAGCATTCCTCAAACAATTCGTTCCGAAGAATGGAGATGGGGATGATGCAAAGCAATATCCATGGGCGCATTTAGACATCGCTGGAACAGCTTGGGGCACCTCAAATAATGCAATGGTTGCTCACGGTGCTACTGGCGTACATGTGCGAACATTAGTTCGTTTAATCGATGGTGAGTGAGCGTTTGTCCTCTCCGATGGTGAAGTGTCTCGATCACCTAAACATGAGCGCATCAAATTTTCAAGAGAGTGTAGAATGGTACTCGAAAGTATTTGGTTTTGAGTTGCGAGAACAGGGCGAAGATGAGGGAAAACCTTGGGGGATTCTTTCTTGTGGAGATGCCTTACTATGTATCTATGAACAGCCCGATTTAGTAGTTAAAGATAGATTTGAGATGAAGGATGCTGGTCTGCATTATCTTGCCCATTTTGGTCTTAGAATCACAGATAGTGAGGAGTGGAAGGCGATTATTGAGCGAGAAAATCTCTCAATTCTATACGGTGGGGCATGTAAGTTTCCTCATTCTACTGCGTGGTATCTCAAGGACCCAACAGGTTGGGAGATTGAAGTTGCACTTTGGGATGATGGTGCGCCATCCTTTGACAGTGTAGCGCACACATTAGAATAAGAATTCAAATTTCAATCCTTAATCAAAAAATTCGTGGGATACGAAAAGTAAGATTATTGTGATAACCATAACAGCACGTTGAGCATGGAGTAATCGAGCCCCTTTCTTGACTTTTCTTGGTGGCCATTTCCAAAGTAATAGGCTACCTGTGATGGACATGAAGAGCATTCCAACCCAACCACCCCAGAACAGTATTTCCCATTTATTCATCGCTACGCCATGGATGAATCCAACTAGGACAGCACCTGCACCTATCCAATAGTGAATCTTGAGATACCAACGATTTGCCTTGCCGAGTTTCTTTTTCAGCCAACGCTCATCTTCGACAAATTTGTCCGCATTTGCGCGGATATATTTGAGCCCCGGCTTCCAAATTATGATTGTGGTAGAGAATGCCAAACCCCATGCAGCAGCAGTTCCCAAATCTTCTCCAGTGTCTCCGAGAAACCCGTCATCATCGTCATCATCATCATCTGCTGTAGCAACTCCCGTGACCACTAACAATGCAATCATAATTGCAATTGTATTCCAGTGTAAGCGTATGCTCATGATTTCATACGCCTTCGCAATTTGTTTTTGATTATGTTTATGCTAACTGTTGATTCATTGATCGATATACTATAGAGGTATATTCTCATTCATCATCGACTACTTCAAAGTCAGCGTCAACAACGTCGTTACCATCAGCACTTGCTTCTTCTGCAGCTTCCTCTGATTCCATCTGGGCTGAGGCTGCTTCGTACAACTTTGCAGAGATTGCATGCATAGCCTCTTCCAATTCCTTGACTTTGGCTTGGATTGCTTCCTCATCAATATCTTCGATTTCTTTTGGATTACCATCTTCAACAATGAGGTCTTCAAGTTCTGTGAGTTTTTCTTCAACAGGTTCTTTGTCTTCATCTGTGATTTTATCTTCTGCCTCTTTCAAGGTTCTACGAGTCTGATAGATGATACTGTCTGCGGAGTTTCGAATCTCGACCTTTCCTTTTCTTGAACTGTCTTCTTCGGCGAATTTCTCTGCGTCAGCAATCTTTTGCTGGATTTCGTCTTCACTTAGTGAAGTTGCAGATTCAATTCGGATTGACTGTTCTTTGCCAGTACCCAAATCCTTTGCTGAAACGCTTACAATTCCGTTTGCATCAATGTCGAATGCGACTTCAATCTGTGGCATCCCTCTCGGTGCTGCTGGAATTCCTTCAAGGAAAAATCGACCTAGTGTTATGTTATCACGAGCGAATTCTCGCTCACCCTGCAACACATGGATTTCAACCGCTGGCTGATTATCGCTTGCGGTAGAGAAAGTTTCAGATCGCTTTGTTGGAATTGTAGTATTTCGCTCAATCATCGAAGTAGTTACACCGCCAAGAGTTTCAATTCCAAGGCTAAGTGGTGTTACATCGAGTAGAAGTACATCAGTTACTGCGTCATCACCAACGATGATTCCAGCCTGAAGTGCTGCACCAAGAGCAACTGCTTCGTCAGGATTGATTCCTTTGTAGGTTTTATTTCCAAGTTCTTTCTCAATGGCTTCTTGCACTGCTGGAACTCTAGTTGAGCCACCAATCAGTAAGATTTTGTCGATTTCAGAGGCTGAAATGCCTGCATCTTTGACTGCTTGACGAGTTGGTTTCATTGATTTCTCAACAAGTCCGCTGATTAGATCTTCGAACTTTGCCCGTGTTAGGGTTAGGTCAAGGTGAGCAGGTTGACCATCCACCATGGTAATGAATGGAAGATTCATTTGTGCCTGGGAAGTTCCAGAGAGTTCAATCTTCGCCTTCTCTGCAGATTCCTTG
>JACNFL010000197.1 GCA_014384685.1 Methanobacteriota archaeon | reverse complement strand
TAGATGCCTTCACTCTTGATTATGAAGAAGGATATCCTACAGCAGTTAGACTTGATATTGGTGCAGACAATACCAACGAATACATTGGTACTGGTCTTTTGAATTCACCAATTGACCTCAGTGGTGCGGCTTTAGTAAGTGCATTCAATGACCACATCATTGACAATGGAGAAGGTGTTTCAAATGTCACACTGGGTCTATCTGCTGGCTCACCAGGGAGAATCAAAGTTTCAAATCTTGATATTACATATCGAATGAACACTCGCGCTCTTAGTGCTGAAATTGAAGGAAACATATTGGTTCCAGATGGTGATACACGTGTGTTACTAGTCAGAGTTGCTAAAGGCGATGAAGCAGACAGAATTACTCAGGTGCAAGTTGAACTAATGGCTAATGGACGTAATAATTCGGTGTTGCAGTGGCAGAGCGGTAATGTCTGTGATTTAGTGAGTAACACCGATAATTTAGTCCGTTTTGATGCTGGCAACTGTTCATCATCCACAGATAGTAATGGATTCCTCTCCTTACTTTTCCCGATTGAATCAACATGGGAATGGAACGACGAATTAGATGTTGAAGCAAAAATAACAGTTGATGATGACATAGGCAGACAAGTGAATGGCTGGTTAACCAGTGACATGGACATTCGAGTTGAAAACGACATCGTGTTGCTTGAATTGGGTGTGACTGATGAAACTGGAAGAGCCCTTGAAGGCAATGATTGGATGCGAGGCGGCCTACAAATGACCTTCCAAGGAGGTATTGTGTTCGAAGGGACAACTTATACTCCGCATGCAGGGCAATTCAGCATTGAATTGACGGGCCAGAATTTATCCATGAATGGTAACCCCGAGGAGCCTGAAAAGCAGTTCCACATTGAGCCAAATCCAAGTCATGGGCAATACTCATTGACAATCACCTCACCAATTGAGTCATCACCAGGTGGTATGCTTTTCCGAATTAAAGCGGTAAATCTCCAAAATGGTTCAGCATACATCAATCCCGAATTTAACTCTGTAAGGATTGTCTTAGATGGAAATAGTCCATTGGTGATAGGAGCAACTCCAGAAGATGGTTCTGAAAGGCACAAGGGTAACCCTGACCAACCAATAAGAATAGTTGTGCAGGATTCTGTTGACCCGCCAACTCTGCTCACTCTTCATTACTGGCGACAAGGTCAAGACGATTTGAATTATGATAAAATCCCCGATGAAAATGAGTACACAACACTGTCACTCAGGACTCCTGAATTGCAACCAGGTGGAATCAATATTTTTGAAGGCCTTATCACAGATTCAATGAATCATCATGGAGAGGTTGTATCCTTCTACTTGTCTGGTGCTGATGCACAAGGAAACGTGCTAGCCATGGGTGGTGGCCCAGTTTGTCTCAATGACGATGCACCATGTGGTGAACTCCCAACCCAAACTCTTCCAGACTGGGATGCTGATTTAGTGACTTACACAATACGTGAAGAATTTGAACCATTCTTAGTACTTGATGGTAATTCTACAATTGTTGGTCACGATGATTCTGCACCACTACACCCTGGTACAAAATATACTGCTAAACTGAGAGTTTGGGATAAAAATGGCTGGAACGATATTGAAAGCATAAAGATGGCACTGGGTGATGATATTAATGCTAATGAAACCGCAATTTGGGCGAACTTCACCAAACTTTCCAATGGGTCGCTAGCGATGCATCTTGAGTCCGGTGGAGATGGTTTGGCAGTTTCAAATCTTTACAGTGACTTCTCAGTTGTGAATGACACTGCACTTGATCTTGATATTCAATTCCAGTTGACATGGTTATTCCCTGAAATATGGGATACTAATGGCGATACAACGTTTATTCCTGTTGTAGAAATCGCTGATTGGCCTTGCCTTGATGGAGAAGATATTGCTTGCTTTGAACATCGTAACGGCTTAGGCAATGATAGATGGAGTCTAGATAATGATCTTCGTTTTGACATGGCACCTGGGCATTTCACGGCGATTGATTTAGCGACTGGTAAAAATCTCTACACAGGCGGAGATGAGCAAGAGACGATAGCAGCTGGTCAAGTTGTCAGAGTTAACGGCAGAATTCTGTTTAGTGAAGATGAGACACCTGCTCCAGAAGGTGCTTTCGACATCGTAATTGGTAATCTTGAATTGCAATGGCGGGCAGTACCAAGAGATGATGGTGAATTCACTAGTGATATTCTAGTCCCCAATGTCAGAAGTGGACATCTAGATATGATAGCATGGCTAGAAAATTTGCCGGGTCTTGCCGAGGATGAAAGCGAAGAACAACCAAGAATCCTATTGGAAGTTGATGGCAATTCACCAGTAATAAATGCAATCAGCCCTTCAGGGGATATCGCAATTACAGATGCATCAGAAATTGCAGTTTTCATCAATTCAAGTGATGACCACGGATTCATCGCCCAAAGAACAGCAGTATTACACTACAAGGTGAAGGCAGGAGAATCAGAGGTTTCTAGAGGTTCTCAAGAGTTAGGGACGCTCCTTGAACAGTATGGGTATGGTCACTGGACTGGCGTGGTTGACCTGACTGATGGAGGGGTTACCGAACTACTCCCTGGTTACTCTGTTGATGTATGGGTGACGGGGGCAGACGCCGCAGGTAATCCATATGTTTCAGAAAACAATACTGAACAAACCCCACTTACTCAATGGAGAATTATCCGAGTAGGTCCTAGTGTTACTCTGATGGACTTGGATGTCTATTGGACTGATGCTACACCTGTATCTGGTGAGAATGTAAGTCTGTTAATCAACGGGGCTAACGAAAATGGCGAAGAGGGAACCCTCACCTTCGCCTTACAACAAAAAACCAAAGATGGCGATTGGATAAATGTCAACAATGCTTCTTCTGATGCATTGTTGCGAGCCAATGGCAACTTCTCTTCAGAGATTTCAATCAAGACATCAAAGGTTGATGAAGAGACCGTTGAGCGCTATCGTTTGATAGTAAAAGATAACCACGTAATTCTTGATCGTATGTCTCTTGACCCATTGATAATCCAACCCGCTGTAGCTCGTGACGGTGCTGCTATTTCAGAACAGTTTAGCGAACAAACTGGCACAGTTCTACTTTACATTGCGTTAATTGTCGCACTGATTGCGATTGTTGTATTGATAACAATGAACAGGCAGTTATCAGCTGAAGACCTTGAATTAGACCCTGCTGAGCAAACATTAGCGGTAGTTGATGACATGGATTCACCACCTCCACCTCCAGGGTTTGATGTTGATGCCCCTCCGCCCCCTCCGCCAGGGTTTGATCCGAATGCCACCCCACCTCCGCCCGATGGATTTGTGCCACCTGTTGAGGATTCTGTAGAAAATCCAACAGTGTCTGAGCCGACACCGGATTCGCCCAGCATTGAGTCTGATTATTCAGGTTGGTCTGATGAGATGTTAATTGCTCAAGGTTGGACCCAATGGCAAGTGGATACTTG
>JACNFL010000063.1 GCA_014384685.1 Methanobacteriota archaeon | reverse complement strand
CGTGTATCCTCAGCGTCCTGAAATACATCTTCGCTGTTTTCGGCATCGCTGTTTTCGGCATCGCTCTTGCCGTCATGGTGATCAACTTGCTGTACAGCTTTGTCTTTCTCAAACATAGTGAAGCACAACGCGTCTACATGCCTGTCATGTTCATCGCATGGGTCTTGGGCGTCTATCAATATTTCGTGGCTACGCTGAAGCAGTCTTCTACATTGTTCGTAAAGATACAATGGTCGGCTCAAAAAAATAGAAATGGGGTGATGTGTTTTTCTGACCAATGCCCCCGTCTTATTGAAAGTAGCCATTTCGCAACAGGAACACCAGGAACTTCTGTTGGCTGCGTTGGTGATTTTGAGAACTGTTTTGCGGGCACGTTCCTCCGGCAGATCTTCGGGCTGTTCAGCACTTATTTGCGCAGCCTCTCCTTCGGCCTCCAATCGGCGCAAGCCGAGAGCGATATTGGTGAACAAGCTCTGCAGCTGTTCCATAGGCTTTGCATGGTATTTCGTGATGTAGAAATCGCAATTATGAGCCGCTTGAAACATGGCAACCAGGGCATGGAAGGCTCGCCGGAGCATTGGTGCATTAGGCATGTGCATCCGCACACCGTACATAGCCAGCGCATCTTTTGGATTCACTTGAAGTACAGCAGGTTGTTCAACACTGCCGTCCATCAAATGCTCAGGATCTAAAGTCCGGGGCATGAACTGGAAGTCGATGTTGCAACGACCCCAATTTTGAGCCACATCTGTTGAGGCTGATCGAAAAGGCGTATCTCTTTGTAGAACAACCTTGCAAAACTCATTGCGCTCATTGGTGATGGCAATGTAGGGTTCCTTCACAAGTTTCTTTCCTTTGCGCCTGATTCGCTTGGTGATGATTTCGCCAATGCCAGCAAGAGCTACAGACATGTAAGTGAAGACCAGTATATGAAAGAACCAGAACCTGCAGGCAACGACCTTGCCTTTTCGAAGAGCTTCCTGAGCAGCATCGCGGCATTGCTTTGCAACGTATTTGATGCACGTGGTCGTGCAGTCATGGTCATGGTTAAACTGATGCAGCGCTCGGAAATCTCGAGCATAACTTAACGCATACTGGCTGGCGTCCTGCACTATGTCTTCACTAGAAGCAGGATGTGCAACATCGTCGACGAAATCTGCGGTGTGGCACATGCTCGGGGCTTCAACATGTCCTGTATCATCAGCCGTAACCCAAAGTGCAGGCAACGCTCCTGGCGCCATGCTTTCTTCAGTGCAATGCATTCCAACTTCATCCAATACTCGTCTTGCTCCGAGGTTCTGAGGGAGTCGGTAAGATGGCATGAGGCTTTGATGACAGCCCTGCAAAGAAACCTGAGAATACATAGATAGAGGCGGCCTGCCTTCTGCATGCGCTCTGCGTTTTTCCAATTCGTGGTGGCCAGGAAGTTCTGGTGCCGTCACGGCAACAAACGGTCTTTTTGAGCCGTCGACTTCAATCCCGCCATCAAGCCTAGACCGAGATTGTTGCTTGTGAGAAAATTTCTCAGGCAATACGGTTTGCCCCATTTGCTTGGCTGGCAAAGAAGAAGCTTCGTACTGGAGAGTCTCCGCGCAGCGGATCAGAGCAACCTTGAGCGATTCGAACAGGTTGTGCAACTCTGACTCATTATGGTTCTTGAATTTCTCTATGATCTCACGTTCCATGTTCTTAGGAATGGCATACTTCTTGCGGTGACCGTGCTCGAAGCCGCGCGCTTGCGATTCGAATGGTTCTAACTCCGCTACCCCATATCCTCCAAGACTGGGTATGCCCGTGGAGGCCAGCTGGTCTTCGCGATGCCTGTGATGAAAGGATTCTTGTACTTGGTGTCTGCCAATGAAAGAGCGATCCATGCCCATGAAATAGATATCTGCAATGTCGTCCATAAGAAGGAAGAACTTGGCTTGTGCTCGTGGCGACTGTGCAATCAATTGGTGCATCTGCTGGAGCGTTGGCATGTTTGGAGCATCGTCAGTGAGATGGAACACGATATCATCACCAATGTGTTCAACTGACCCACCTGGGGTTCCTCGCACTAATTGAAACAACAACGGTGAGTATGTGTCTGCAAAGTTGAACGTGGCGAACACGACGAGGGCACCTTCCGTGACATTGAGGTTGTGGCTCTCATGTCGCAGGTTCCTTTTGTAGCCGTCGGTCAGTGGGACATCCTTGGTACTGATCAACACCTGTCGGAATGCCGCCCTGAGCTCCAATGCAATTTTCTCATTGCCTGCAAGGACTTCTAGGTTGGAGCTGCTGACATCGCCAGGCTGTCCAGCACTGGTCTGCAGAGCAGCCACACAGTGCTCGGAGGACGAGTTCGCAATGAGTCTCACGTCTTTCTGGAAGCCCTTGCGCTTCAAAGCCATACGCGTTCCTCTGAAGATGAGCAGTCGCTTCAAGACGTCCCCGAAAACAATAGCATGTTCTGGCGTGTCGAATCGACTCTTCGAAGTAGCGCAGTAGAGAGTGTGGTCAGCGTCGAGCTGGTATTCGAGCTCCTCGCGATCAGGCAGCGCTTCGAAGAGTTCTTCAAAGGTGAGCTTGGGCTTCTGCTTCTGTTCAGACATGTTCGGCAAAGCGTCTCCATACCACCATTCTGAGAAGCACTGAGTCCAAGTGGATGAATCGAACATCGAAAGTAGTTTGTTGCCTGGCACAAACAATGCCTTGTTGTCGACGTCATCCAGAAGCTTAATTTTCTCTTGGAATTTGTGCTTGTCCAGCTTCTGCGCAATTTCTCGCAAATCAAGTACAGCGCGAAAGCATTCCTCCTCGGCTGCGCCCTGTGCAGTGGCAGCACTGGAGACTACAGGTATCGCGGCACTACCAACTTCAAGCTGTGCAGCGCTAGCATTCGTGAGATGTTCAGTCCTGCGCATTTGTTTCACGGCATCCTGCACCAGATCCAACTGTGCTTTGAAAGCGGCCACATGTTGTACAAAATCCGGTGTAGATGTCGGATCCAAGCCAAGAGGTGTTTCAAACTGATTGAGCTGCGGATCAGAGGTCTTCTGAGCAGGTTGTCCAACACTGCTCGTCGATTCTCCGGCTGCGTGCTCCGTGAGACTCTCGTTGCTTGATGCATCGCTGCTCTCGTTGGAAACATCATCGTCTTCTTGAACAGTGTCGAGCGGACAACGGATGGTGCCTGGTCCGCATCGGGCGGCAGCGTACTTGTCTACTTCTGGCATATGAATCGCACAATCGATAAGCTGCTGCGGAACACCATTCTCTGGAAGAGCTTCCACCGCCTGTTGATCTATGACTGTGCGGGCAAAGACGCTGTTTACACGTACACGCTCTTCAGCCAAGGTCTTGTATGCGTTTTTTGACACAGTTAGCAGCTGGCACTTAGACAAATCTTCCTTGTTTTGTCCGAAGACAGCGACAAAGCTATCGCTGAGCTGGCGCGAGGTTGGAGGCAGCAGTTCATGAATACATGGAGC
>JACNFL010000064.1 GCA_014384685.1 Methanobacteriota archaeon | reverse complement strand
CTACAGAGAAACGATAAACCAGCAGTCGAAAAAGTTTGCTATTTTGGATTAAGATTCAAATTTGATGGCCGTGGCTGCAACACCGGAATCTATGGTTTTGATTTGTTGCATTCCATTGCAAAATCAACAAATTCTGATTGAATATTCCATAGCATGGATTCTTGAAGGAGTAGCAAGTCGGAGGTTTGCAATTGAACGGTACCCCCGTTTGGTAGCATGAGGAAATTCTCGTGTCCGAAAGTAACGATGAGGAAGAAGATTGGAGCAATTATGCTTCGGCTGGTTACAGTAGTGCCTATGACCCATGGGCTGATTTAGTACCTCAAGAAGAAACTGAGGATTTTGATGACGATTTTGAGATGGATGAGTTTGCCTCTATTCGTCCTCCACCTTCTGATGAAGGGTTAGACCATTTGGTTAGTATTGGTACTTGTGACTACTGTATAGCACGTTTATCGGGTCAACCTTTCTCATGGGATGGTGCTCAAAACTTAGGCGCAACAATACGCAAATCTAGTGATGAAAGAGGTGCAACTAAAGGTGACGATGTCCAGTTCTGCCCATTTTGTGAAGACCTTTTTGTTGACATGGATGTTCTGGTCGAAGAAATAAAATCTAAGTTAAGTGGTATTGAATTCAAGAAAATGCAAATTGGTGCTCATTTTGCCAAAAGCCATGTTGCAGAGGAAGATGATTTACGAACTCGAAATGGAGCAACTGGGAGCCAGGCGTTGAAATCTGCCTTCAACGATGCTCTTAGCCAGAAACTGAAACTGGAATTGAAAGATGTTGAACTAGTGAAAGAACAACCAGAAATTATGGTGTTGATTGACACTCTTACTTTCAACATTACAGCTGAATTACGCTCTCTATATCTCTATGGAAGATATCGGAAACTTAAGCGTGGAATCCCCCAAACTCGTTGGCCTTGTCGAGCCTGTAAAGGAAGAGATGGTGGTTGTGAATCATGTGATGAAACCGGCTTACAATATCCAACAAGCGTTCAAGACCAAATTGGAGAGCCTTTACGAGTCGCATTCCAAGCAAAAAACACCGCATTCCATGGAATGGGTAGAGAAGATATTGATGTGCGATGCCTAGGTAGAGGGCGGCCATTTGTAATCGAATTTAAATCACCACTCCGTCGTTATGCAGACCTGAGTGAATTAACCGAGTTGGTTAATGCCACATCGGCTGGCTCTGTTGAAATCAGTGAACTACGAGCATCCCGCCGCTCAGAAGTTGCAAGAATCAAGGGAACTGCTGCTGAAAAATCATACACTATCCGCTTCAAATATGGACCAGATCCACACGTCATTGCAGAAACTACAACTGAAAGTGATGAGCAATCTGAAGAGATTGAAGAACAACCGAAAATAGAATCCCCTGCGGAGTTAACACCTGAATTCGTGAAAGAAATGATCGCCTCACTAGAAGGGGTCACACTAGAACAGAGAACACCTCAAAGAGTGTCACACAGAAGGGCTGACAAAGTACGAAAAAGACAAGTTGTGAGTATTTCAGAAATATTAGTTGAACCCAATGAAGCAGAGATGACTGTCCGCTGCGAAAGTGGAACTTATGTCAAAGAATTGGTTCACAGTGATGAAGGCAGAACAGTACCCAGCGTAGCAGAAAAACTCGGTCTCGTTTGCGAAGTCATTTGGCTTGACGTAAACGATGTTCATGCTGATTGATATCAAAAATCAATGAAACGGAATTACTTCCACCTACTGAAACTTGATAGTAAAGTGTTAGGTCGGCGGTAATATGCAAGAGAAATTAGAATTCAACCCGAGCTTTTCAATGCTGACTATCAGTCTTGATCCGGGTGAGGCAATAAAAGCAGAACCAGGAGCCATGGTGGCACAAGCAGGAGTACAGATGGTAACCGGAAGTAGTGGTGGCGGGGGCGTAGGGGGTTTCTTCAAAAGTGTTGCAAAAGCAGCAGTCGGTGGAGAGTCATTCTTCCTAAACACATTCACAGCAGACCCGAGTGGTGGTTGGGTTAGCCTTGCACCGGGACTTCCAGGAGACATTGCGTGGTTTGATGTCCAACCAAATCAACCTTTATTCATTCAAGGTGGTTCATTCCTTGCGTGCACGACAAATGTTGAAACTGACACAAAGTTCCAAGGAATGAAGGGACTTTTTAGTGGTGAAAGTATGTTCTTCATTCATGCTACAACTCAAGCAGGAGCGGGACGTGTGTACTACAATTCGTATGGGGCCGTCAAAGCGATGCAGATTCAGCAAGGACAATCAATCACTGTTGACACAGGTCACGTAGTTGCTTTCACTAACGGCGTTCAGTATAATGTCGGAAAAGTTGGTGGACTCAAATCACTAGCATTTGGCGGTGAAGGTTTAGTCATGCACTTCTCAGGCGAAGGTACAGTATGGATTCAGACTCGTAATCTCGGAAGCCTGGCTTCAAACCTAATCCCATTCTGGCCTAAAGGCTAAGAAATCAAAGTCCGCTATCTCGTAGTGCCTCTAGCGCTGCTTGTTGCTCTGCAGTCAACTCATCTGACTCCTGCAATTCTAGTTCAACATCTAAAGGACCGCCGTTGTATCCTTGTCCTCGTAGCCTGCGACGGTCTCCAGAGCGCGAATTTGGGGGTACATCAACTTCAACGATTTTACCAGCAGGAGTATGAATTCGAACTTTGCCTCCCAGCATCATAGTGCTGTAAGAAATTTCAACAGTCTGAATCAGACGGCCACCTTCCCAGTGCCTGCCTTCATCAGCGTCTATTCTAACAGTCAATAATAGATCCCCTGCCAAACCATTTGGTGCTTGATGACCCATTCCTTTGAGACGCATAACCGATGCGTGTTCAGCAGCGGCTGGAACTTTTACAGTGATTTGACTAGTCTTACGAAACACACCTTGAGACCCGCACTTACTACAACCACCGCCTTTGCAACTACCACATTGTTTTCGTCGACCAATGGTGAATGGTTTTTGCACACCACTCTGAGCTTCTTCAAGAGTTAAATCGAGTGGTGCTTCAATATCAGACCCCTTTTGTGGTTGTTGCGGTCTTTGTTGACCACGTCGTGGCTGACCTCCTTGGTCAAAGATTGTACCACTACTACCTCCACCGAATG
The DNA here is from genome assembly GCA_014384685.1 of Methanobacteriota archaeon. Next base: position 368 of record JACNFL010000064.1, on the reverse strand, counting down.
GATTACTTCCTCGTCCACCCATGAAGGATGCTAGAATGTCCTCAATACCACCTGCGCCGCCAAAATTAAATTCTGCATTGCCGAAATCCCCGCTTCGTCCACCTCCAAACATATTCGCCATACGCTTTTGCTCATCGAATTTTTTCCGCTTTTCTGGGGTTTCAACCTTGTCATAAGCACCCTGGATTTCTTTGAATCTACCTTCTGATGCGGCATCTCCTGGGTTTCTATCAGGGTGATGCTGCCGAGCTGACTTGCGATACGCTCGCTTGATTTCAGCATCGAGCGCATCGGGTGAGACGCCCAGATTTCGAGACGGGGCATCTGCCAGGTGCGATGAGATGGGCAACTCCGTCCCACTTCAACAC
>JACNFL010000065.1 GCA_014384685.1 Methanobacteriota archaeon | reverse complement strand
CAGGGACCGGTGTAGGTGGGGCAGCAGCAGGGGCCACCGCTGGTGTACCTGCGCCACTAGCTCCGAAACTATGGGTTAAGTCTGCTAATTTTCCTGCAAATGCAGAATCACTAGCAACTTCCACATCACCTGTATTACCTGAAACGGTGGTAGGTGTAGATGGGGCATGACTTGTAGCAGTTGTAGCCGTTGGAATTGTAAGCCACGCCTTTGCAACAATTTCAAGTGGTGCTGTCTGGAGAGGTAGTACCTCAATTTGCTCAAGCCAAGGGTCGCGAAACACCGTCCACTTTGTTGAGTCGTAATTGTCAGCATCTTTGGATGGGGTAATGATTACTTCTTCACGAAGCCAGTCATCTTTAGAGAGAGGACCAACCCACTTACCAAGGTCTTCTAAGGCGACATCAAGAAACATGAAAGAAGCTTTTTTTGTGTCAAGCCCGTTGTTTTGGATTTCGTCCACTTCTTTCCGTGGCCGATAAAACAAGGACCAACATGGATGTTTCAGGGAGATAGTAGCAGCATGAGACTCAAACTTCTGCCTGTGATGTCGTTGAATAAGAATCAAAATTTGTGTTCTTTGATGTCCCTGTTGCCAGTTTACTCCAAGTTGTTGTGGCACAGAATTTGTGAGGCTTGACAGGGAAACTCCTGTTACGATTTCAACTTGTGACATGCCTTTCACGCCGGCGAGTCAGCGCACCGGTTAGAAGGATTTTCCCTAAACGAGTAATCCTTGTTTGAATGCAAGTTCGGCTAGAAGTAGGCAACCACCCGCTGCGCCACGAATCGTATTTTCCGAAAAAGCAGTAAAACTCAAATGGTTATTTGTCAATTGTAAATCAGAAACTACAATCGACATTCCTGAACGTAAATCGTACGCAGGGTCCGGATTATCGAAAGATTCCGCTCCTGCCCATTGATGAATACTGGGGTTGATGGTAGAGTTTACGACAATGATTGGTTTTAGTGGGGCTGATGGCAATTCTAATTGCTGAGGTAATGATGTAAAGTTTTTGAAAAGTGCAAAAATTTCTTCTTCGCTCGTAGTTTTTGATAATTCCACTTCCATCCTGACAAGGTGGCCAAAATCTCTCATCACTCGTCTACATGTAATATCAGTAGCAAATTTTGCAGGGGTGACTTCATTACCATTTAATTCACCAAGTAGTCTGTGCGCTTCTTCGGCGATTTTTTCCGCTTCACCAGGAATTTTAGGTACCACTTCTCCGGATTGTTTTGCGTCAGTAATCATTTGCAAGCCACCTCCTGAAAGTGATTGTTCACTTTGAACTTTTATTGAGTGGATGCTGAATTGATCAACAATAGGTTTCAGAGGTATTGTGATCGGCATTACAGTGCAATTTGTGGAACAGGTGATTGAGCCACCATTATATTTTGATTTTTGACCTACTAGAAGTCCGAGATGGTCTGGATTTAATTCAGGTATTACTAGTGGTACATCACTGTCCATACGATGAGGGGCTGAATTGGAGAAAACATGTTTTCCAGCCTGTCTTAAAAGTGGCTCAATTTCTAGTGCTGCATCTGATGGGAGGGCAGAAAAAACCAATTGGATGTTTAATTTTTCTAATTGAAAGTTCAAATCACTTGTAGGGCAGGAAATAACCTCAAGGTTAGGGAGTTTTGGCCGTGGTTCAGGGAGATTCCAAGTTAGTTGATTAAGTGATACTCCGGCATTTTCTGGAGTGCCGAAAACAGCAGCTAGTTCAAACCACGGGTGGTTGGCTAAGCGTTGTTGGAATCGTTGGGCGACAATTCCTCCTGAGCCGAGTAGTGCAACCTTCTCTTTCATCATCTATCCCCTAATTTCTCCGACTCAACCACTTCTTCATAGCAACGTCGGTTAAACGACATATTCTTGAACCGCCGCTCAAAGTTCAATTCGTTCAAATAGGGTGACATCCCGAGGTGAATCGATGGTAGAAGTAGTAAGTGTATTGTTGGCTGTAATCGTAGCGGGAATTGGAATAGCAATTGGATGGTTAGTTAGCTCTAAGAATATGGTGGGGCGTGTTAGTAGGGCAGAAGCCATAGTAGAGACTGAGAGAGCAACTAATGAAGAACGTCTAAAGCAGATGCAAACGGCTTTCGAATTGGCGGCTACTGAGGCATTCAGAACTGCGGTAAAAAATGCAGATGAGGAAAAGGAATCATCATTCAAGCAAGCAACTGAATTGCTTTCCAGTAGTATGAATGAATATATCCAAGCGATTCAGGATGCCAAAGAAAAAGACATTGAGAGGACAGCAACCCTTGGTGAAAAGGTTGACAATGTAAGCGCTCTAGGCACGACTTTAGCCCAAGAGACAAGAGAATTATCCCTAGCTCTTCGGGGCGATTCTCAAGCCCAGGGTGCATGGGGCGAGGTAGTTGTAGAAAACCTCCTACAAAGCATGGGCTTTACCAATAATCAAGATTATTTGAAGCAGGTTTCAGAGACAGGAACAGATGGAAAAAGGAAGAAGCCAGATTTCGTTTTAAATTTACCAGGCAATCGCCAAGTAATTATTGATTCCAAGGTATCTTTAACAGCCTATACAGAGTATGTAAACGCAGAAGATGATGAATCAGCTACCTCAGCAATTAAGGCCCATTGCACATCAATTAGGAAGCATGCATCAATTTTGGCCTCAAAAAATTACGATCACATGGAAAGTATCAGCACTCTTGACTTTGTGCTAATGGTTGTCCCTCTCGAGGGTGCTTTCATTGACGCTATGAGAGCTGACCCTAACCTCTACGAGGATATGGTAGGCGATCGCAAAGTGAAGATTGTTAGTGGAACATCACTAATGCTTACTCTAATGTTAATTCAAGAATTATGGAATCGCGAAAGGCAAACCAAGAACCAAGCAGAGTTGGTAAATAGGGCAGGAGAACTTCATGACAAAGTAGTATTGTTCTTGGAATCTTTTACCCAAGTCGGATTTGAAATAGGCCAAGCTAGTGAGGCTTACAAGGAAGCTAGAGACCGTTTGTCTTCTGGCCGAGGCAATGTAATCAGGCAAACTGAGATGCTGAAAGAATTGGGTGCGAAAACAGGAAAGGATTTGCGCGCAGATAAAAAGGTAAGCCTACTTGTTGATGAGGCAATAATGAATGAAAGTGCCATATCACCAATTGATATGGTCATAGTTGAAGCTGAAGAAGAGTGAAATCCTAAAGCCGCCTTCCTACTGAGATGGATTGATGGAATGGGCAGGGAAGCACGTCTTAGTCACAGGCGGGGCTGGATTCATTGGTTCTCATCTCTCTGCTAAACTACTCTCTTTAGGAGCCAGTGTGACAGTCATAGATGACTTATCAGCTGGATATATGGATAGAGTTCCAAAAGGCGTGAACATCATTGAAGGATGTATCACCGACTCCGCGTTGTTATCAAATGCTATGCAAGATTCAGATGCAGTATTCCATCTTGCAGCAATAGCATCAGTTCCATTGTGCGAAGCAAACCCAGCG
>JACNFL010000066.1 GCA_014384685.1 Methanobacteriota archaeon | reverse complement strand
ACAAGGATTGGAATACCTTTAGCAATGTGATGTCTGTCAAGGTTAATGGTTGGCAGTCTCTAATCAATTCTGTAAAAGATCACAGCGAAGAACTACGGTATTGTTGTGCTTTCACTTCAATAGCAGGTCGATTTGGTAATGGGGGACAAACAGATTATGCCGCAGCAAATTGTATTCTTGATGCTGAAATGTCACGTCTTGCACACATCGATTCGGAACCTCACGGTGTTGCTTTGGCTTGGACAGGTTGGCAAGATGTTGGCATGGCAACTCGCGGCTCTATTGAAAGCGTGTTTGAGGAAGCAGGTATTGAGACAGTTTCAGTTGAGCAGGGTGTATCTCTGTTCGTTGATGAGGTAATGAGAGGTGGCAAACGTAGAGTTGTACTTGCAGGAAGCCTTGGAGTTCTGAATGATGATGGTTCTGACCGAGAGCCTCCACAGCGGTTGCCACCTGATGTTTCAGAGTTGTTATCTGACGCAAATCGCTTCCCATTTGTAGACAAAGTTGTGGCCCACCAACCATTTGATTCACTGTCATACGAGTGTACAATAGATGCCAATAATTACCCATTCCTAGAAGACCATGCTATCGACAATGTGCCATATCATCCTGGGGTAATGGCTCTAGAAATGTTTTCACAAGGAGCACAATTGTTGTGGCCCCCATGCTCAGTAATAGGTTTCGCAGGAGTTAGGTTTGGTTTGCCAATCAAATTGCTGAAACAAGAACAAAAATTGAGATTGGTTGCTGAATTCTCACATCAAAATTCAGAAAACGTCTGGGTTAAATGCAGATTAGAATCTGATTTGATTAACAAATCTGGAGAGGTATTCGAAGAGCCAAGAATACACCACAGAGGATTAGTTAGGATGCTGAAGAAAGATGCAGATCGAGGATTATTGAAGTTACCATCAATTGGTACTCCTTCAAGAGGTGGTGTAGCCCTTGGTTCAGATTTTGTTTACCAACGATTCTTCCATGGCCCTAGATTTCAATCACATGGCGGGATATTGGGCGGATGTAGTATAGATGAGATGTTTGGTGTGGATGGTATTGCATTATCTAGTCACCAGTTACCAAATACAAATCAATTCTCTGCTGGAGATGTCACATTAGAAGCTCAACCGATGTTAATTGAAGCCTGTTTCCAGAACGCCGGAATGGTGGCAATGGAAATAGATGGTTTGCAATCTCTACCTGTTGGAATTGAAATGCTCGAGTTGATTAGAACTCCTGAAAAGACGGATTCCCTAAGAATGCGCGCTTTGAGGATAGGTGCGGAAGATGATGGTGTCACCATACACGATTGCTTAGTTGTGAATCAGGATGGTAAACCGGTTGTCGCTATGAAAGGCTTGCGATTGAAGGGTATGGCACCTATTTCGGAAGGCGATTCATTTACGTTGAATCGCAATTGAAAAATTGAATTTCCAATTGGTGAATGGGATGTGGAAACCGGCCTCAAAACCTCTTCAGTTGAGTCTTCCGGAAACTGTTGAAGGTGAATTCCATGCAGTTTGGATGAACGCCCGTACTCCTGCTCCATCAGATCCCATACCAGATATTTCCAATCTCCATTTTGTAGATCCAATTGAGGCTCAGTCGTTCAAAGTTGCAAAGCGGGCTGAAGAACATGCAGCAGGGCGTTTTCTTATTGCCCATCTTCTACAAGAAAATGAATACATTGTTGAGGATTATCAAATCAAGAGGGATGAATATCGTAGGCCAATTTTAATTGGTCCAGAACCGATTTCAATTTCAATTACTCATAGTGGTGGATTAGCTATTGCCATTATTGGGCCAACTAAATTATCTGTAGGAATTGATGTAGAACCTGATTCCGGTCGTCAACGCAATTTATTACCACTCATGGCTTCTGGTGCTGAATTGGAAAAACTTGAGGCAGCATGGGACCAAAATACAGATGCAGCAAGCACACTAACCAACTTAGTTTGGGTAGTAAAAGAGGCAATTCAGAAAGCAACAGGACTTGGTATGGGGCTTGCACCTCAATCTTTTGAGGTACTAGGAAAAGAAGTAATCACAATCAATTCTCAATCATATCGTATTCATTATTGGCAACCACTTTTTGCAGGTCAGGCAACCAATGTGGCTCTAGCCCATATAACAGATAGAGCGTAGTAGATTTACTCACTGATCTCAGCATCAATCACATTTTCACTAGCATCAATACGCTTTGCAAGCCAGAACGTGAAGCTTATTGCAAGTATCCAAAGAGGCACATTTGCTCGGTAGAACATTTCGTAAGCAACAATATCTGTTTTTCCTAAACTAATGAGGTATCCAAGTGCAAAGAATCCAGCAAGTATGCCGATAGATTGACCTAAGAAAGCAACAAGGCTCGCCATACCAATCCCACGATTCCTTTCTTCTTCATTGGTGAATTTAGCCATTAAAGCATCATTTGAAACTAGAAGCATGGGGTAAATTGGGACCACAAATATGAGCACAGCAATCATCGGCGGAAGACCGATACTGAAGATTGACCACAGAGTTCCATATGCGGCTGCTGACCAAAGCAGAACAGTTTGTGGCCCACGGTCATCGCAGACTCTTCCAATCACAGCGTACAAGATTAGGACGGCAATCACAGCCCATGCTTCTAAAAGGCCAGTGAAGTCAACATCAAAGCCAACAACTTCGAGATAACGCAAGGCGGTTAAAACAACAGCACCACGTGGGATTGCAACTAGAATCACTCCTAAGAGACAGAGAAGTGCCCATTTACTTTCAAATCGAAACATACCTCGGAACATTGACAATTTTTCGGAAAATGTTAACTTGACCACATCTGGTTTTTTGCCACCCTTCAACATCCATACAGGCCATGAAAATTCATCTCCTTCAAACGTCATTATCAGCCATGCACCGATTGCCAATACAGGAACTGATGCTCCAACAATACCTAACATCGCAAATGTGGTACTAGTGGGTAATAGAAACACATACAATTTACTGCATAACATTGAACCAATCGCTGCCGCAAATGAAGCGAATGCATACAGCACTCCAAGGAACTCGCCTTTTTGTTCAGGATACCATTCAGTACCAACTGCAACAGCCATACGAACGGCAGAGAAGAGGGCAATCTGTAAAACTGAGACAAAGATGTAAGCCTCAAGTGGCAGGAATGGGAATGTTAACATCAGTACAGATGATCCTATGGCAGCAAATGCCATCAGTTGCTTACGATGTCCCCATTTATCTGCTATTGCACCCCAAATAGGGCCAAATGCCCCAAGCGCAAAAGCGAGCAAACAAAGATGGAGAATCACTATATCTTCTGATGCACCTAACTCACGGGTGTGGAATGTATAGAGGATTAGAGCGTTGTTTATTCCAGCGATCAAGAACGTAGTTGCTAAAACTAGACGTTTCAAATCACCTTCTTTACCAGGGCCATGACCTAGTTCCTTACCATTCTCCTCAAGAGTTTTGTATCGTCCTTTAAGCCAGAATCC
>JACNFL010000067.1 GCA_014384685.1 Methanobacteriota archaeon | reverse complement strand
TATGTGCGTCTGTTCGATAAGTTAGGATTTCAATGTGGGTTGCACCCATTCCTGCAGAAGCTCTTTCCCTTGCCCATTGTGTTACTGAGTACAAAGCCAAGAAATCATTTCCATCTACTCTTAACGATGGTATGTCATAAGGTAGTGCGCGTGTAGCAAAATTTTCTCCACCCGATGCGAAATTCTTGTGAGTTGAAATTGCCCATTGATTATTGACAACGCACAAGATAATTGGTGGCTTGAAAACACTTGCAAAATTGACTGCGTAGTGGTAATCACCTTCAGCGCTAGCCCCATCTCCTATCCATGTAATTGTGGCTTGGTCTTCCCCTTTGTAGGCACTTGCCATTGCAACACCTACTGCCTGAGAAAATTGTGTTCCAACAGGACTTGAAACTGATATGTAGTACCCATCTTTGTAAGTATAGTGAACAGGCATTTGTCTACCCTTAACATTGTCCTCTACATTACCAATGCAGTGATTTATCATGCTAACCATGCTTCTACCACGCACAAATTGACAACCCGGTTGGCGATATGTTGGGAATAACCAATCGTGGTCCTGCAAAGCCATTGTCTGTGAAATTGCAATTGCTTCTTCGCCAAGAGACCGCATGTAAAAGGAGAGTTTCCCAGTTCTTTGCATCTTCATCATGCGGTCGTCAAATATTCGCAGACGGCACATCTGCTCAAGTCCAAGGCGTAATTCATCAACACTTAGATTTGGATTCCATGCTCCGCTTGCAACTCCTTCATCATCAAGAACTCTAATCAAGCCTTCAGCATGCTCGATGGTATCTTCGGATGTGCAGGTGTTTGGATCGGGTTGGCTCAAATCTTCAGGTGTGTATGTCCAGGGTTCAAAATGCGACTCTTCTCCAGGTCGACTAGGGGCATCTGGGACTGTAAATCCATCCAAGCCACCCCCCTGCTCGTCCCCCGTCATGGTTCTACCTCACGCCGCTCCGACTATGATGATTTTCATGGTTGCCCATCTTTAGATGGGCTGGAAGATAAATTGGATAAAGCCGCTCCCGTGGCTGCAAGAGTTGCAACAGGTTGCCACCCATTTGCTTCCTCGAGTAGCAAACCTGCTCGGTATGATGACCGCACAAGGGGCCCGCTTGCGACTGCTTTGAAACCGATTTCACGGGCCGATCCATCCCATGGTGCAAATTGCTGAGGGGTTGGAAAACGGTCAACCGCCAAATGTTTCCATGATGGGCTAAGATATTGCCCTAGGGTGATGATATCAACGCCGGCTTCTCTTAGCATTGCCAATGCTTCCTCAATTTCATCATCAGTCTCACCAACACCAACCATCAAACTGGTCTTAGTGAGGATGTCAGGGCGCAGTTTCTTTGCCTCTTTTAGAATGGCTAATGATTGACTAAAAGATGCCCGTGAATCACGAACGATTTGGTCTAATCTAGGCACACATTCTACATTATGTGCGAATACTGAAAGTGGGCTTTCGTGCAACAAGTAAGCAAGGGCTGACATATTACCATCTAGGTCAGAGCAAAGGAATTCAATGGTGACATTTGGTTCACCTTCATTTACTGCTTTTATACACTCTTTGTAGTGACTTGCACCACCATCTGCCAAGTCGTCTCTATTGACTACTGTAATAACAACATGAGATATGCCCATATTGCTAACAGCTTGGGCCAAATCTCTTGGCTCATTCTCATCTAAAGCAGGTGGTGTTTTGATAGTTCCAACGGCACAGAAACGACAGGAACGTGTGCACTCTTGTCCAGCAATCATGAATGTTGCAGTACCCCTACCCCAGCAATCGTGAACATTTGGGCAGCGAGCTTCTTCGCACACTGTGTGCAGGTTGTTTTCCTTAACTCGTGATTTTGTTTCATTGAACTGAATTTGGGCTTCCCCAACCGGAAGAGAGGTTCGAAACCACTCCGGCAAGCGTTTGCGCTCAGATTTTCTCCGATCCTTTACAGAGGACCTTACAATACCACCACAACCACCAGAACTAGTTTCTGAGAGGTCGTTTATTGGCAGTTGTTGTCCTGGCATCTGCATCCCCTAATGTGTTCGGGGAGGGCGATTCAAGTTAAGGCTTTGATTTCATAACACTATCAACTCAACGCGGTAGCCTCAAGACAGTTTGGCCCACCGCTTCTTTCGCGGGTGTTGTAATGGGGGTCGCTCTAGTTACTGGTGGGGCGAAGCGAATCGGCGCCGAGATATGCCGCGCATTGGCTAATGACGGCCATTCAGTTATCATTCATTACAGGAATTCGGTTGACGATGCAACATCATTGTCTGAGGAGTTGAATAATGTTTCAAAATCAGCTATAATAAGGGCCGATTTGGAAGAACCAGAGGATGTTAAATCACTGCTTCCAAAAGCAGTTCAAATCTTTGGGCCGATTGACATTTTAATTAACAATGCATCAATGTTTGAATATGACAATATTGGTTCGTTAAATAGCGACCTATTCAGCCGTTCTATAGCAACAAATACGTTAGCGCCCATTTTGCTAATTCAAGCCTTCGCTGAGCAATCCTTGGAAGGGCAGGGTTGCATCATAAATCTGCTAGATCAAAAGTTGGAAAACCCTAATCCTGACTATCTTTCATACACTGCATCAAAAACTGCTCTTGCGGGGTTAGTAGAACCACTTGCTATTGGGCTAGCACCAGGGATTCGTGTTAATGGAATCGCGCCCGGACTAACTCTTCCTTCTCCACATGCTCCAGTATCAGAATTTGAAAAATTACATGACAAAACCCCTCTTGGGAGAGGGGCAACAGCACGTGATATTTCAGAAGCGGTGGTTTTTCTCATTGGTGCACAATCCATAACTGGACAAGTGCTGTTTGTTGATGGCGGGGAAAGATTGCACCCTCGTGATACAGATGTGCTGTATGGGCGGGGGGAGTGAATGGAATCATCAGAATTTGAACGACAATTATTGGAAAAAGTTGGTTATTCGTTAACTACTTTGCAATTACGCAATTACATCGTTGATATGGAAATTGGAGTATTACAAGAAGAGCAAGGCGTAACACAACGAATACGCTTTGATGTTGACATTTTCATCTCTGGTGCTGCGATTCCAGACGAAGATGAGATTGATCGAGTACTAGATTATGACTTCATTCGTGGAAAAATCAATGAAAAAATTAGTGGAGTCCGAACGAATTTACTTGAATCATTGGTAGGCGATTTACTTGATTCTCTTCTCCTACCATTTGAAGCAGTTGCTGCTTCAGTTACAGCAACAAAATTAGACGTCTACGAAGATGGTAGTGAAATCGGTTGTAAAATGATGAGATTGAAAGATTGAAAAATCATTCAATTTTTTATTGTGCCTGATTCTAAACTTAGATTTCAAATTAATGCAGGAGGTGGGATTCGAACCCACGAACCTCTTGAGACCGGAGCTTAAGTCCGGCGCCGTTGACCAGGCTTGGCAACCCCTGCACCCCCTCGTCCACACCTCTCACCCATCAATGTGGCGTCT
>JACNFL010000068.1 GCA_014384685.1 Methanobacteriota archaeon | reverse complement strand
GGATAAAGAAAGAACTGAGGGAAGCCGAATGGTTGACCGTTGGGCGATAATTATGCCAATTGCTAATCATGCGAGAACCCTTGGTTTAATTCTCAAATCAGGGCCACTAACCGGAATGGAAATGCAAACATGGTCACACACCCCTGGTTCTGCTGGTGAGGTGCATCATATTGTGTTCCACTTCTCCAACCGTCACCAAATTGAACTGGTGCATGAGTTTATTCAACTTTGGGCCGCCTTACTCCCTCGTCCACCATATCTTTGGAAAAAGGGAGAGAGATTAGTTTTGGGTTTCCTATTGCCTCTTTTCCGTCGAAGTAAAAAGGCATTTTCGGCAGTTGGTGTTCCTGTCGGTAAGGGCGAGTGGCCGCAATCCAATTTACCCGATTGGTCAAAATGGGAAACTTCACTTGAAAGCAGCGAGGATGAATAATACAATATCTACTATATTCTCCTCTTTTTCTCACCTTCCACATAATGGTAGGGTTTTATTGCTTCCACCTTTTCGCAAAAATGAGGCAGACATATGAGTCTATCAGCGAAATTCCAAGACCAAGCATTTGTCACTAACCTTGTGGTAATCATTGTTTTTGCGGCTATGTTCCCCGCTTACTTCGGTTATGTTTCTTCAAATACCGATACAATTCAACCGGGTGGTGGTGGCCCAGTAGGTACTTTCAATGTCTCATTTACAGAATCCACTTTGCACAGTGACGAGGAAGTCCTTTGGGCAGATGATGGTGAAACAACTTCATTCACTTTCTCTTTCCCAGAGGAGATGGAAGTTCCTGATGGCTCAGAATTAGGATATGTGTTGATTACCCTAACCTATGATGAATCCGATGAGGGTGGTTCCTATGATACCCAGTGTGATGATGTCGATGGTGAATTTGATATTTCACAGGCTGAAACATCTACTGAAGGACACACACTTACTGTTAGTGCGTCTGATTGTGGCTCGTACACAATGATGGCATTACTGACCGATGATTATGATGGACTAGGTTACTCTGTAGAAAATATTAGCCGTGGTGAAATTATTGATATGTGGCAAGATAATGGTAATGGGCATGGCGATTATTCGGTTACAGTCACATGTCAACAAACACCGGTTCAAAACCAGGGCCTTTTGATCCAGCATTTTTTAGTAATAACGAAGAAGGTGAAGAAGTAACCGTCAAGTTCGAAGTAATCGCTTACGAGATACTTGTTGAAGCCAGCTAAGTTCGCCGAGCATTTTCTGTTTTTCAACTAGTGAGAGAACTTCCACCTCCAGGAAACCTGTTGGGATTGGAAGTTTGCCGGTTTAGCATTACTTTTACTGCCAGCCAATGCCAGTGCTCTATGACCTGCTTAATTTATTGTTGCGAGGAATTTTGTAATATCAATATGTGGCCCACTAAGGCGCTCAATATGACCCATTAACTGTGATAGGGCTTCTTCATTAACCGCTTCTGCACGCATTACTAATACTTCTTCTGTGTTAGAACGCCTCGCCAAATACCATCCAAGGTAGTTCCCATCAATTTCATAGCGCACTCTTACTCCATCAACGCATGACATAGTCCACCCCTCTTCATGGAAGGCCTGTTTTATCGCTGCAACAGTTGAATTTTTGTCATCTTCAGCACAAGGAACCTTGACCTCCCCAGTGGTAGGCAGGCTAGGCACAATTCGGTCTAAGTATTCCCCAATCGTCTCTTCTCCACTTGAAAGTGTAGGCAGTTTTGAGATTAGTGTAAGAAGCCTTGCGGTTATGTAAAGTGAATCATCAAAGCCATACCAACCGCTTTCATTGAAGAAAATATGTCCACTCATTTCTGCTGCAAGTCCGCATTCAGGGTGCTCTGCGAGATGCTTCTTCATGAATGAATGCCCTGTTCTTGCCATTACTGGCACACCTCCTGCGGAAATGATCGCCTGTTCAACACTCATCGAGCTTTTGACATCAAAAACGACTGAACGTGCATCTTCTGATTGTCCTTGGCGCCGCGACAGAATATCATAGGCAAATAAAGGTAACAATCTGTCGGGGTAGATGAAATTACCTCGTTCATCGACGATACCAACTCGGTCACCATCACCATCTATACCAATGCCAAGTTCTGCACCGCCCTCTATTACCTTCTCTGCTAACATTAACATGTTTTTTGGCCGAGTTGGGTCTGCACCATGATGCGGCTCGCTGGCATCCCAATTACAAAGTAAGGGCGTGTAGTCTGCATTTAGTGCATCGAGGAGCCGTAGCATAAAGGGTCCAGGAACAGCATTAGCGCAGTCAACAACAACCTTCACTGGCCGAGATAGTGGGCCGCTTGATTCGATAATATTTTCCAGCCATGCAGTATCATGCTCGTAAGGAATAATCTCTCCTTCACCACTAACAAATTCTCCGCTAAGAAAAACTTGTTTCAGTTCTTGGATACCTTCTCCGGCTAGAGGTAAATTGCCCTTGCACATTTTGAATCCATTATGGGTTGGCATTGGTAAGTGGCTCGCAGTGATCATTATCCCCCCTTGAACGGGAAGATTCCAAACAGAATGGTAAAGGCAACCTGTCGGTACTATTCCGAGATTCAAAACTTTGACTCCACCTTCTGCTAAACCTTTCATCAGATTTTCTGCGATTGCCGGTGATGAATCACGAATGTCTCGCCCAACAGCGAGGCTTGACGCGCCAAAATAGGTCGCTATTGCCCCTCCAAGACGATATGCGAATTCGGGGCTTAATTCTCCAGTTCCATCACCATTTGCAAGACCACGGATGTCGTAGGCTTTGAAACAGTGCTCGGGCCAATCATTCCCCATGTTTGAAGGGCGTCGCTGCTCAGTATTGAAAACTACTACCTCGTTGAGAGAAAAATTGACTTCCAGCAACAATATCCAATTTACCTAATCCAATCAACATCAAACCGCTTGAATGCCCCTCTTCTCGTAATATTGCGCCGACCATCTCCGCTTTTTTCTCATAACGCTTTTGTTGGCTTGCTTGAATCAGTGATATTTTTTATTATCTAACGGCGGAGAAGTGCACTCGAAGCCAGTCCAATTGTGGCAAAAATCATCCACTCTATCAGCAATCCATTCCATACCGCAACTACCGAAACCGCCAAAATTGTCGGCCCTGCGAATTTAATAATTTTTGGCCAAGTCCACAACCCCTTGGGTGGGTCTTCTAAATAGGGTGACCCGGGCATATCTCTTCCTCACTAATAATCAATAATACACTTTTCAATACTTCAATTGGAAACCTACAACTGCAATTGAAATTCAGTCACAACAACCAGATTCAACCGCTTGAATTACGATTTCAACTTTAGAGTTAGCAGGTAATGCCGCTGCTTCAAATGCAGCTCTTGCCGGTGGTATTTCAATGCCTTCAGTCCACTTTGCATAAACCTCGTTCATCTCTGCAAAATCATCGATATCCGCGAGTAGAACTTGAGCAAAAACCACATCGTTTTTGCTAGCACCTGCTGCATCCAACAATTGGTC
>JACNFL010000306.1 GCA_014384685.1 Methanobacteriota archaeon | reverse complement strand
ACGTCAAGACGAAGAATATCGTCAAGAGGCGCGCCTTCAGGAAGCATTCCTCGGCGATGTAGCGAAGTTATCAAATCAGCCTTCTCTCGGGAAACGTGATCTTCTCCTGAATCGGTTGTTGCGATCAACTTCATCGCGTTAGAACGCCATCGGCGCAGTTTACTACGAGCCTTCCAGATTTCTCTGTGGTTACGCAAACCATAGTTGAAAATGAGGGTGCGCTCCTCATCAATCCTCTCGGATTGCCATGGATGTTTGGGGCCTTGCCATACTCTTCGACTAAACTTAGGATGTCCCATACTTCACACCTCACTTCTTCCTCTGAACACCAAGTGTCAATCCACTACGGTTGTTCGAACGTGTTCTTTGCCCTCTTACTCTGCCACCAATTGCGTGGCGTACACCACGGTAACTCTTGACAGCACGATGTCTGTCAATATCTTCCTTTTGGACCATCTTGACATCTTGTGAAAACAAATGTAGTTCATCGCCTGAATGTAAATCTCTTTGACGGTTTAACATCCAAAGTGGAACAGCGGTTGGGTAATTCTCAATCGCTTCCTTTAGTAAATCAATTTCTTTATCTGACAGAAGTCCACCCATTTTCTTTGCATCTATATCGGCTAAACCACATAATGCGATTGCAGTTCTCTGACCAACTCCATCAATTGAAGTTAAGCCCAAGCCAATCGGTTTCATTCCATCAACATCAGCCATTGCAAGTCTCAGAATATATCTGAAATCGTCGCCTAACTGACTCTCGTCTATTTTTGCCATTATTCGGTTCCCCCGAGTACACCAGTTGCCCAGTGGCTACTATGTAGCGGCTCCGCGACTTACCCCCCCTATAAAAAAGGGACTATTTTCAAAGAATGGAATTATCAATGAAATGAAGGAAATAGGCTTAATTTTACGGTTCTTTACAGATAAACCAAGCATACCCACCATCAGTTTCAACATCGGCAAGAAAACCTGGTTTTCCTCGTGGATAATCCTTCAATCCGTGATCTAATTTGCCCTGAAGTTTTGGTTGGGCTGATGGTTCCATTTTACATCTGAGAGTGAGTCTAGAAAGGTATGCAAAATTTGCTGAAACAAGAATTGGAGAGATATTCTCTACAGTTGGTTCAACTTTCAAACGGCTAATGACTTGTCCTGTTGATGAAACAAATGCACTGACTATTGATTTCTCCATATGAAGTGGTTCACTAGAAAGTAACATGGGTCTGCGTCCAGAAATTCTAACCCAATGCCTCGTTGATTCTGCGGGTAATGCTTCCCTTAACCATTGTGCTTGTAGTCCCGATGCTAAGAGAGCAGAATCAACAATTGTTAACCATTCTCCGGTTGCAGGTATAACTGATGATGACCTCTTTGCTTCTGTTGCTCGGCCTGCAAAACTGACGACAGACCCATCTGAAAGTAGTCTTAGCATTCTAGCAGGCGTTGCTGGTTCTGCGGCCGCGCCAAACCAAATTGTAAGGCGGTCAATTCTACCACGGCCTGTTGAAACCCATTCCCACGTAATAGGTGAGTCGGGCCAATGCGATAGAAGAAGTTCTTCAATTTCTTTTTGCTGAGTATCCAATAACCTTGGGGAAAGGTCAATGATAATCGCTGGGCCTCTACTTCCTACGACAAAATGCTCTGCCCATTTATTTAGCAAAGTAGAGATTGGAGGTTCCATTTCATCAAGTGAATGATTCTGTGTATCTAAAGGCCTAGCTGGATCTACATGCATAACTGCAACGGCGCGATCTGACAAGCCAATTTCTGCCAGGGCAGCAGTAGCATCAGTACCATCCCCCACTAATACGAAACTATCTGAAGTCCATTCACTGTTACCACCCTCAGCCACAATTTGACCGTTTGCGGCTGATAGAACTGCAGAATCAGCGTCTAGTTCTATTCCGAGTCCTGCTCTTTCCAACTCTGAACAATAAGCAAAAAGTTGTGACCCAGAGCCGCAAGCAGGGTCAAGAAGAATACCTTTTCCAAGGCGACAATCTGCCAATTGCTCTGCTCTAGTTAAACAAACTGACCAAGGAGTTGAAAGCCGTTTCATTCGATCTGTTTGATACAGATGTGGTTCACCTGATTTTGATTTGCCATCGATTTCACCTTGTGGCGCAATTACTTCTGCAAACCCTAGAATATCAGGGGAAATGGGTAAAACTGTATGAGTTGGCATCACGCACCGAATTAAAGGACGGCTGTTGCTGTTATCCACTTTTCTATTCAAATTAAAAGTTCATTGACGCTCAATTCGAATACCAACCACTGATTATTTGCCGGCTCTCTATCCGGTCTATCTTTGTAAGCAAGTTCGGGTGGAAGAATGACTGTATGTGTCGTTCCATCACCAATCACACAGCGAAGTATATCACAATCCAAACCAATTACTCCCCAATGGAATCCTTTGATGTAACAAGCACTTGGAGCGCCAGCATCACAAGTTGGTTCTGAACCCGCAGTAACTGGTAAATCTCCTTCATCAAGTTGTTCTCCTGTATCTGAAATCCATACCTTATAATGTACATTCATTCGATTACCGTAATCTGTATGAAGAGCCCAATCATCACCTGCTAGTAATCTCACTTCTAATTGCACCCCAGCACCTTCGACAGTTGGATGTGAAATTGTAACCAAAAATACCTCTTCTTCAATATCAGAATCTAATTCTAAAACTAGTAATTCTGCTGAATCACCTTCAATCGTAAGCAACCCACTTGATGGTTCACTCACTGAAACGGATTCACTATCAACCGTTACTTGCAACTCAAGAGTTGTATTTCCTGCGTTATTGACGGCAACAACAGCAGTATCACCTACCCCTTGATGACGCCATTCACAAGATACTTCGCCGGGTAACCAAAAGGGCTCATCTTGAGCAGAGAGATTTTCTGGCCAATCCCATGCATCATCTTTAGGATCACATGTGTCGAATAACAACATTGCTTCCCAAGCCCAACGACCGTCTTCTTGCAGTGATGTTTCGTCAACCGTAACAAAAGCCCCATCCATTTGTCCAAGGAAAGTGTAAGCACCCCACCCAACCCAAATAATTGATATCAAAAGCATGGCAATGGTACCTAATGAAGCCAAAATCGCAGCCCGCGGAATTGTCATCTCATTGAGTCCTAAAGGAACAGGTGGGTCCTCGGGCTCATCGCTTATCCACGGTCCAGACACAACACACCCTGTAAGCCACCTCAAATCAAGATATGGACTGATTGACTAGTTCAATCAATGGCCATTTGGCCCTCATGTTTCTGTCCAAGCCAAGCGATTATACCCAATTCAAGCCCTAATGCAATACCCATCAATAATAGTGAATTTGTATTGATTTCGCCTTGGGCTGCCAATGCCGCTGCCACTAGAGCGACAACCAAATCAGCGGCACCCCAAACACGAAGAGAACGGCGTAATTGAAGTATTCCAGTTACCCAAATAGTTAGAGAAAGGGTGAGTAAAGAGATAACCAAAAATGCACTTATTCCTGTAAGTAA
>JACNFL010000222.1 GCA_014384685.1 Methanobacteriota archaeon | reverse complement strand
TCCATTGCTAAGCCTGCTCCATTGACTAAACAGCCAATGTTTCCATCGAGTTTGACATATGATAATCCCGCTTCCTTAGCACGTATTTCTGTAGCCTCTTCCTCAGACAGGTCGCGTAGTTCAACGATATCGGGGTGGCGGAATAGTGCGTTTTCATCAAAACTGACTTTTGCATCTAGTAATACCATCTCGTCATCATCCGTGCGCACGAGTGGGTTGATTTCGACCATAGCACAATCTTTCTCAACGAAAAACGAGAATAACCCTTGAATCATTGTGACAAACGAATCGCTGGCCTCTCCATCTAATCCAAGTGCATTTGCCAATCCATTAGCTTGAGCATCTGTCACTCCGACATTGATGTCAACATGGATCTTGTGAATTGCCTCTGGAGTTGATTCCGCTACTTCTTCAATATCCATTCCGCCTTCAGTTGAAGCCATAATGAGAGGCATTTTTTCCTCTCTGTCTACCAAAATTGCAAGATAATATTCATGCGCAATAGCGCATCCAGACTCAATGTAGAGATTGTTGACGATTTTACCCGCTTCACCGGTTTGTTTTGTCACCAAGTTGTTGCCAAGCAAATTTGTTGCATAGGTTTCAACATCATCTCGATTGAAAGCAATCTTGACTCCGCCCTGCATCACTTCCTCACCAGTTTCTGGGTCGTAAAGAATTCCTTTTCCACGACCTCCGGCGTGTATTTGGCTCTTAACAGCAACAATTTTGCTCGCCAAATCATCGTAAGCAGTGAGCGCTTGTTCTACACTCGTACAATGAACTCCGGCAACTACTGGAAGCCCAGCATCTCGGAACAAGCTCTTTCCCTGGTATTCGTGGATGTTCACCCAAACTCCCCCTACGAGGCGGTCGACCTAAAGCCCGTCTTTGAATACTTGCCCGCGTGTCTAAGTTGTGCTGAGGCACTATCCCAGAAGGAATCCCTTGAAGTGAGGGTGTTTAACCGGCGATGACAGGGAGCATCATGCAAGTCATCGTTTTGGCCGGTGGATTTGGCACTAGACTTCGCCCATGGACGAACCATGTTGCTAAACCATTGTTACCAATGCTTGACAAAACTCTGCTAGAAAGAGTGGTTGAAGCATTGCCTGAAAATTTGGTTGATGAAGTCATATTGGCAGCAGGATACAAAATTGATGAAATGAGAGAGCATTTTTCCACTGTTGAATTACCATACAAAGTCACAATTGTTGAAGAGACTGAACCACTTGGTACTGGTGGTGCAATTGCTAATTGCAGAAATCATCTTCGCGATGAGACATTTTGCGTGATGAATGGTGACCTGCTCTCTAGTGTGCCGGTTGAAGAAATGCTCAAGTTCCATCATTCTCAGGGAGGATTAGCCACTATTTCTCTTTGGGGGGTTGAGGATCCAACTAGGTTTGGAGTCTGTGATATTCGCGAGGATGGTAAAATCTACCAGTTTCAAGAAAAGCCAGCATTAGAAGATGCTGTCAGTAACATGATTAACGCTGGTTGCTACATTCTAGAACCTGAAATATTCGAGAGAATGCCAGATGGTGCACATAGTATGGAGAGAGATGTTTACACCGAGATTGCATCCGAAGGCGTGTTGAACGGATTTGGTTTTGAGGGCCACTTCGTTGATGCAGGTACTCCTCCTTCTTGGTTGGAAGGCGTGCAAGTTTGTCTCAATGGTCAACGCTGGTCCAGTGGTGGGCGTGGTGGTTTTGGGGACACTTCTTGGTTAGGTGATGGTGTGTTTGATGGAGCCGGCCCACTGAGTAGTGCAATAGGCCATGGTTCAACGATTTCACCTGGTTCTGATGTAGTAAGGTCAGCGTTGATGAGTGATGTTTTCATCGGTGATAATTCTTCAATTGTTGAATGTTTGATTGGTGAAGGCGCAAAAATTGGTGCCGGCGTCAAATTAGAGGGCGTAGTAGTAGACTACGGGGCTGAAATCCCTGAGGGTTATTCTCAAGTTGGTGGAACTTTCCCTGAATCATGATTTGCTAAAGTAAGCAATTCAAAGTTTTGAAACTAGGTCTGCAAGAATTCCTTGTGAGTCGTTTGCTTTAGTCAAAAATTCGCTTCAGAGTTTTGAAACTAGGTCTGCAAGAATTCCTTGAGGGTCGTTTGCCTTGGTGACTCCACTGGCTAGAAGAACTCCCTCAGTTCCAAGTTGAATTGCCATTGCTACATCATCTCCGTTCTTTACTCCTGCACCACAAAGACCACGCACATCTGGGTTAACTGATTTCACAAGATTAGCCGTGCCTGAAACAATTTCAGGGTCGGCAGATGTTACTGAGATGTCGCCGCCAATGAGTTCGGGCGGCTCGACAGCAATCATAGTTGGTCCAAGAGCCGCAAGTGCCTTTGCTTCATCCAAATCTGCAGCACAAGCGCATACTGGAAAGTCATCAGGAAGTTGTGCTAGCAGGTTTTTTACATGGTCAATAGATACTTTGTGCTCTGCATGATTGATGATGGTGCCTGTTGCACCTCTTTCGATTGCAGTCTCAGGATGAAGCCAGCCGGTATTAGAACCAAATCCGACTGGGTCAAGATGTTGAGTCCAAACTTGCAAGTTTGGTGCTGCTGCCTTTACAGAAGCCAAGTCGAATGCTGAAACGACAGCGACAAAATCCGCTGAATCGCAGGCGGCATCTGCTTCTGCCATGAATTTTGCAAGCATTTCTGCGTTAGCACCATGTGCGCTACTGTAGGTCTTGAAATTGACAACTATTAGCGGCTTCATTAAACCGTGCCAATGGCTATGATTTGTTGAACCTATTGGCGGAGTGTGGGGTCTCCAACCTTTTGCCATTCCTGATGTCTTGGCAGCGAGAGGCTTGAGGGTTGGGTTTAGCCTTGAGTAATAGAATATCTAGAGTAGTTCATTAAATATAGAGGGTAATTTGTTGAGACTATTAATGCCGAAGTTCACAGGGTTGGTCAAAGAATCGAAATTGAAGCCTTCATCAAGTACGTGGAATATTGTTGATAGCGACGCTAATACTCTCGCCCTTGATGTCGCTGGCCTTTTGGAGGCGCAGAATTATCGGCTGGAGAGTGGCACTCCTCACGCAGGTGTGTATGGCACCGGAAAAACGGTTGCTTGGTGGGCATTGGGTGGAGTTTCTAATCGTTACAAGTACAATATTTCTGTGTCCGAAGTGGGCAACGGAGAAGTCGTCCTGTCCCTCAAACCGGCGATGCGCGGATGGACTGGCGGCATAATTGGCGCCGTCAAACTGAAGAATGAGACGAAGCGACTTATTGCCCTCATAGACGACTCTATGGCCAAGGCCTAGGCACCGTGCCCTGTAATCACAGATTGATTTTCCCAACTGGGGTCTGCTTTGTTGGATGGAATGCGTGCCAGACGCATTTTGGTTGACCCTTGGGGCCAACCGTCGAGTTGAAGCGCAGAACCCGGCCCCGTAGGGCCGGGGTTGAGATATGCGAAGGCTGAAAGTCACATTCTTTCTGTCTGCACTAATGCTCTGCTCCGTTCTTTCCGG
>JACNFL010000308.1 GCA_014384685.1 Methanobacteriota archaeon | reverse complement strand
GAATAGGGGAACCTGTTAATTCAATTGACGCCATGCCATAGGCATGAATAGCCGGTTATCATCAATGATTATCGCTGCCGTCTTCCTCTCTTCCCTCCTTGCTGCGTCAATTACATTAGGTGATTTCCAAGATAAAACATCAGTTTCATCACAAAACAATGGAAGTCAGGAAATCACTCTTGATTCACCACCTAATAATCTGAGTACATCTGCCCGTTCATCAAACAACTCAACATCACAATTAGCTTGGGAGTGGGCATCTTCAGCCGGCGACTATTCGGACGATTACGGGTTTGATATTACAACTTCGCAGACCGGTCATCAATTCATCATAGGGCAGTTCAAGGGGACAATTTCATTCGGTGGTTTATGTCCAACTCTCGGAACATATGGTAATACAGTTTCAAATCTTTATGTTGGAAAATTTGACTCGAATGGTTCATGTAAATGGGTTGAGGAGGTATATGATTCATCTTGGCACACTGGCATTATGGGTGGAGCAATTGCCGTTGATTCAAATGAAAATGTGTATATCACCAGTGATTTTGAAAATAATGTGACAATGGGGAATATCTCCCTTAGTAGGACCGGTAACCAAGCCTTCGTTGCAAAATTAGACCAAAACGGCACATGGTTGTGGGCAACGCCCTTGTCTTATGGGACGGGTGTTTCTAATGGTGGTAAGGGATACGGTGTTGATACCGATGCTAATGGAAATGTTTTCTTTGTTGGGCAAAGTAATAGTGCTGGTTCTCAAAACGGATTTATTGTAAAATTAAATTCTAGTGGAGTCATACAATGGCAAAATGATTTGGGGGGTAATCAAGGAAGTTCCTTGAGTGACACTGCAGTTGACTCAAACGGAAACCTGTATGTGACGGGGTGGTTCAAAGGTTCCCTTTCTGTACAGATTGGAGGGGTTAGTGAATCATTTACATCTTCTCACAGTGGGGGTTACAAGAATAGCATGTTAGTTGGAAAACTCAATAATACTGGAGATTGGCTTTGGCTAGAACACACAAAAAATGCAACTGAATCTATTGGAAGTGTGAATTCAATTGCAATCAATTCAAATGATGAAATATATGTTGTTGGTTCATTCTATACCGCTCCTGAATTTGGACCATTTATTCTTTCAACAGGTGGTACTGAAAATGGGTTTATCGTTAAACTAAATTCCAGTGGGGATTGGAAATGGGCAAAAAAGATTGATTGCACTTGCATTACTGTTGCCTACGGAGTGAACACGGACGCGATTGGAAATGCATATATCATTGGGGAATACGTAGGTGGTACAGTTAATATCGGCTCGGTTTTTCTAAGCCCAACAGGTGGAGGATATGACATATTTGTGTACAAAGTAGACGCTTCTGGGAACTCACAATGGGCACAAGGTGCTGGTGGTACAGCAAAAGACGTTGGTAACTCCATTAGTGTTGACCAACTGGGAACAGTTTACACTACAGGAAGTTTTGGAACAACTGCTGATTTTAGCCAGTTTTCTTTGACTACTCAAGGATCTAGTGATATGTTCTATGCTAAATTATCTTCAGACTATGACAGTGATGGAAATGCTGATGTCAATGACGAAGACGATGACGACGATTACATCTTAGATGCTTACGATCTTTGTCAATATTCAGAAATCGGATTTCGTTCAGTAGGCACCTTTGACCACGACTCTGATGGTTGCCGTGACGCAGATGAGGACGATGATGACGACAACGATGGCCTCAATGATAATTCTGACAACTGTCCGCGTGGAATGATTGGTTGGATTTCTACCAACGTTACAGATTATGATTCCGATGGCTGCAATGATGCCCTTGAAGACCAAGATGATGATTCCGATGGAATTGAAGATTATCTTGACTTATGCCCGAGAAGTAGTGGGAATTCAACCTTTGAATTTGAGATGGGTTGTAGAGATGATGATGGTGATGGGCGGCCAAATATTCGTGACCCGTTCCCTCATGACCCTACTGAATGGTCTGACCTTGATGGTGATGGGACCGGAGATAATGCCGATGAATTTGATGCAGATTCCACTCAACAAACCGATACTGATGGAGATGGATACGGTGATTATGAATATGGTAACGGTGGCGACGGGTGTCCAAATGTATGGGGTGATTCCCTCATTGATTTGCTAGGTTGTGTTGATTCTGACGGGGATGGTTGGTCTGACCAAGGAGATGCTTTACCACAAGATAGTACACAATGGTTAGACAGGGATGGAGACCATTACGGCGACAATGATGGCCCGAATGCAACAAATGTTGATGCATTTCCAAGTGATGGTACACAGTGGTCCGATTCTGATGGCGATGGCCATGGAGATAATCCATATGGCACAGAAGGTGATTGGTTTCCAAACGACCCCACGCGTTGGGCCGATTCTGACCGTGATGGCGTGGCTGACGAGGATGATGACTTCGTAAATGATGCTAGTCAATGGCTTGATTCTGACAATGATGGTCATGGAGATAACCCAGCTGGTAATCAACCAGATAGTTTCCCAAACAACCCATATGAATGGATTGATACTGATGGTGATGGAATCGGGAATAATGATGATGCATTCCCCTTTGATTCCTCTCAAAATACTGATAGAGATGGAGATGGTTATGGTGATAATCTCGCAGGACGTTTACCTGACCTATTCCCAGATAATCCAACACAGTGGGAAGATATTGATGGTGATGGACTTGGTGACAATCAATCTGGTACGGCAGCCGATCCATATCTGAATGACTATGACAACGATGGATACAATGACAGCATTGACATTCTTCCTAAACTTGCAAGTCCCGGTGACCTTGACAATGATGGTTGTCTAGATGAAGAAGACACATTTCCACTGGATTACAAGGAATGTTCAGACTTTGATGGTGATGGTGAAGGTGACAATGCTGATACCGATGATGATAATGATGGTTGGACAGATGTTGATGAGGACCGTCAAGAAACAGATCCATTAGATCCATTAGATTATCCAATTGAAGCATTCCAGTTGATGGTTCCAGGAACAACCATTGGTTTGGATGGTTGGGATTTGATTGGAATCTTTGGTGGTGTTCCACTAT
Source organism: Methanobacteriota archaeon (assembly GCA_014384685.1). The sequence continues at coordinate 470 of JACNFL010000308.1, read as the reverse complement.
TCGCTTGGATTGCTTTTGGCTTGGTAACACGCAATAGAAGATGTCTTGAATTTGAGGTGATGCTGAGTGAAGCACGCACCAAGCAAGAATTGGAGGATATTGCCCTAAAGGCAGAGCATGCTCTCATGATTCGCTTGCTTGGGCCCCACCAAGGAATTCGGTTGGAGCGGCTTCGTGCCGAGTTAGATGACGCTCTTGATGGTGAAGGAATGAACTTTAATGAAAATCAGACTGATATGGTAGAACAAGAATTAGATCAAATGGATTTACACGAGGAAATACCAGAAAGAGAATTTGCTGATTATCCAGCAGGCCCACCAGCATCAATTGTAGCTGAAGGAATGACTAGTGGAAAGAATAATTCCGAAGCAACACCACCTTCACTAAATGCTGTAGGAATCGTTGACCAAGATGATTACGAATGGTTACAACAAGGTGGTGCAACTTGGTATCGCGCTGCAAACTCAGAA
>JACNFL010000305.1 GCA_014384685.1 Methanobacteriota archaeon | reverse complement strand
GCATCCGGTTTTGTTGTTGGTGCAGCCCATGTAGTCATCAAGTCGGCCAGCAGGGCTAAATCTGATGGCGACCAACCTTAGGCTCAAATAGTATCATGGGGAATTGTTGACTTGGAGCCAGCAATCATGGCCTATGGCCCAGTCCCAAGTAGTCGCAAGGCTTTGGAAAAAGCAGGAATGACAGTTGATGATATTGATTTGTGGGAAATCAACGAGGCTTTTGCTGGCCAAGCCGTTGCCTGCATCAAAGATCTAGGAATTGATGTTGACAAAGTCAATGTCAATGGGGGAGCAGTTGGACTTGGCCATCCTCTTGCCGCTACTGGAACCCGACTTGTTCTCACTCTTGCTCTTGAACTAAAGCGAAGAGGCGGTGGATTTGGAATCGCTACGGCCTGCATCGGCGGTGGACAAGGGATTGCGCTCATTATTGAGTCGATTTGACCATTTCTGTATATTTTATACATAGGAGGGGTTAATTACAAGCCACTCGCATAGAACATTGATACCATGGAAGAACACGTAATTACTGAGCACATCGAAGGGGCCGGACACGCAGGGAAAAAACGTAGTTTGGTGAAAACCCTGACATGGAGGGCCATCGCCACGACAGATACCATCATTATTGCCAGAATAATAACTGGAAGTTGGACTGTTGGATTCGGGATTGCCGGAATTGAGGTACTGACCAAGATGGCGTTGTACTATCTGCACGAGCGCGGTTGGAGCGCTTTGGATTGGGGTTTAGAAGACATTGATGTTGATCTAGATTCTCTGGTTAAGCAACGCCAGGTCAATTGAGGCACGCATTGATGGCGGTTTTGATGAACAGATTATCGCAATTCTAATACAATCATATCAACCACCATTTTACACAAAAACATACACAAAGTGCATAGGCTAGATGGCTAGCCGAGCGGCCATGGGCGGTTATACTACACGTAGATTATTTGCTAAAACAATTCTTTGGAGAATTATTGCGACTTTAACAGGAGCTGCAGTAGCTTGGATCCTAACTGGGGAAGTAGAAACAGCAGGAAAATTCATTCTTCTTGAATTCCCACTGAAAATGTTGTTCTATTATTTACATGAAATTGGTTGGAATAAAACCTCATGGGGAAAATAGCGGTTCAGGATTAATATTTTGATTCACATAATCATTCTTCAGTAATGAACCAATGTTCTTTTCGTGGCCCCAATGGGCGTTTCATCCATAGTGGCCTACGCTCCCCACGTGGATGCGTTTCCCTTTCTTTGGCCCAATCGTTCCATTTTTTGTAATGAGCCATTGATTTTTTCATATCAACTTCAACATCACCATACTCTTCTCCATCATCTGGCTTTGAAAGCCAAACCTTCTGAAGCCAGCAATGTGCTCCGCTAATTGGATCGGGTTGAACTGCGTGGGTGATATTTTGGTGAACTCCACCATCTCGCCACCAAATACGATTTGTATCCCTATCTTTAGACTTCCAAGGACGAATCCCTTCAATGGTTCGCATCCTCATCTTGCCGTCTCCGATATCTTTGATTTCAACCGTATTGGATAGGAATCTGTTGCCGCGGTCTTGTTTTCTACGCCATCTCCCAATATGATGAGAACATGCAACTACCCCAGGTTTGATTGATTCAGTAACCCAAACTTTGTCTACGAACCAACCTATTTCGGTCTTAATTTTCAGCAATTCACCTTCTGAAACTCCTAATTTCGCTGCATCCTTAGGGTGTATCCAAATTGGATTCTTGTGAGCGATTTCAGTCAACCATTTTGCGTTGGCTGAACGGGAATGGATATGTTGTGGCAAGCGGAAATTTGGCAAAAGGCAGTATGCATTATCCTCCTGCAATTTTGAGGGATGCACATGACTATTGATTCGGTAGTGAGGAATTGAATGCTCTGGATATCCAAACTCAATCATTGTCTCAGAGTAAAACTCCTGTTTCCCACTTGGAGTTGGCCATCCTTCTTCCTCATGTACATTGTAAACAGAAGGTTCAATCAAGAATGCGCCATGCTTTCTCATGTAATCAAGTGCGGTTAAACCCTCTTTCTCAGCAGCCTCTGGAAGTCCAGGGACGTGCTCGAATGTGAATTGGTAATACTCATCCACAGTGATTTTCTCGCCTTCACGGTAAGGACTCATGAAATGCTCACGAATACCCATAGTGCCATCGTCAATTCGCCATGAAAGTTCAATCCAGAATTCATCTTCTTCCCATACTGAGCCAGGGTTTACTTCGTGAGTAAAATCAACTTCCTTGCCCTCTCTTCTTGCAAACTCACGCAGAACGGGTTGCCTGAATGCAACCCATTTTCCGGCTTGGGTAGCGTAGGAATTGATATCATGCCGTTCTGATGCATGTCCCATTGGCAGTACGTAATCAGCCAAAAATGCCGTCTCATTCCATGTTGGTGTCAACGCCACATGGCAGCCGATTGATTCTTCGTTCTGCAACATTTCCATCCAAGAGAATCCATCAGGATATGTCCATACAGGGTTGAATACGCGAGTGAAATACACATCCATTTCACCCCTTCCTTCTTTCACCATGTGTGGTAATATGTGGCTCATCTCAAAATGAGCCAATGTGTATTCGGGAGGGAAATGTAACTCATTCCAACCATCGGGGTCAGGTGGCTCATCAAACAAAGTTGGCTTGTACTTAGCCCATGAATTAGGAGCAGTGCCACCAACTGTACCGACTGAACCGGTTAATACATTGAGGAAATGTAGAGTTCGACTAACTTGCCATCCACCAAGATTTCCAATACTTGCTGAGCGCCAAACGTGAGCCGACAGGGCGTTACCAGCCTCAGCAACAATTTCGCCAACTTCAATCACCTGTTCAACAGGGATCTTACACTCTTCAGCAGCAAATTCTGGTGTGTATTCAGCATACTCTACCTTCATGAGTTCAATAAAACTCTCAAATGTACGTGGTTTATCGGGGTGATCCGCCTCTAACCACATTTCCCAATTAACCCAGTTTTCAAGAAATTCACGGTCATAAGTTCCCTTGTCAAGTATCATCTTCGCCCAAGCAAGGAAAAGCGCTGGCTCTGAACCGGGCCATGTTGGCACCCAATGGTCAGCCATTGCTGCAGTGTTAGATAGTCGCGGGTCAATGACAATGAGTTTAGCACCATCCATCATGCCCTCAAGAATACGTTGCGCGTGCGGGTTGAAGTAGTGACCTGTTTCCAAGTGTGATGAGGTGAGGAGAATCACCTTCGCATTAGCGTGGTCAGGGCTTGGTCTGTCGTGCTTGTGCCATAATGCGTACCCTGTGCGCGCCCCTGCTGAGCAAATATTTGTGTGGCTATTGTGACCATCAACACCCCATGCTTTGAGTACGCGATTAGCATATCCTTCATGACCAGGTCTACCTACGTGGTAAACGACTCTGTCTTTAGCACCGGTCTTCAGTGAAGCACGTATTTTTGATGAGATTTCGTCAAGTGCTTCTTCCCATGATATCTCTTCCCAATCACCTGAACCTCTAGCTCCTTTGCGACGCATTGGATTTAGAATTCTCTCAGTATCCTGAATCTGATTGATTGTTGC
>JACNFL010000301.1 GCA_014384685.1 Methanobacteriota archaeon | reverse complement strand
GATGAGGCAAGAGTGATATCTACTTTTGAAGCGAGTCAAGGTCCAGAATTGTGTGATGCACTTGGCCCAAAACACCCTACCACGGTGGCAAATTTACCTCGTATATTGGAGAGCGAAACTATTGCAGGCGGGTTGGCGGAACTGGCTAGTGAGTGTTACTCTCAAAAGCGATTTGAATCCATTTTGGAAGGGTCCTGATTCGGACATATTCCCATTGAGGTTAAATGTGATTTGGGGGTCGGTTTCATGAACCGCATAGCGGTTCAGTAGTGATGGACATGAATGACAGACACAAGAAGGCCACCAGTTACCTAATTCTGGGGCTGATGATATTATCAACAACTGCATCTGCAGCATCGGTTACAACATTCTCCGATGGCAGTGCCAGCGTTGATGTTGAATTGAGGGACCTAGGCAATTATCAGAACAGTTTGGATGGAGCAATTTCACTCCCTGATGGTGAGACAATTACCTCTGCTAGTCTGAATGTTTCGACAGGCTTTGCCATGCATGATGACTTCGTAACTTACGACCAGTCGTTGATGCCGCAGGGTGCTGGTGGAATTTGGGATGCGCGTTATAACAGTGGTCTAACCACCTACGATGATGCAAATTGTCATGCTGCTGACCCATCTAATTGCCCGTTCACATCAACCGCTCCCTCTCTCTCATTGACCTCTCAGGGTTACAATGCAGATTGGGAAACCGGTGCTCAAGGAATGACGCCCGGTGTGCCGGTTGACATCTTCAACTGGGAGCGAAAGACTCCAGGAATGATGAACATCCCTCCATCCGGATGTGCATCAGGGGATTACTGCTGGGGAACCAATTTTGATGACAATGATTATTCAGACGATTCTCAAATGTCCGATTACGATTACACAATGGACACACCTGCTATGTGGGTTTATCCAACCAAAGGTGCAGCAACTTTCAAATCCTACCACTCAACATATTTCCGTTCAGCAAGCGGCTCTAATTACTACTATGAGGACTGTGCATATGTTGCAATCCAGAATTCTTCGGATGCAACTGCATGGTCACAATGGCAATATCAACCGATTGATATTCAAACTACCCAAGGGTTGCAGCAAGGAACTCAAGGATTGTTCCAGAAGACAACTACTACGACGGTCAATAAAGTGCAGTCAGCGTGTAACGGAAAAGGCTCCATCTCTGTTCCCGACAACAGTTGGGTTCTAGCCGGGAAGAGCACTTGGACGAATAATCCAACAGGTTGGGCAACTATCGGGCTTGATTTATCTGCCCACGAAGGTAAGTATGTGAAACTCAGATTTGTCTTAGAGAAGAATCCTCTCCAAGGCGCACCAGTCAACGCCTCAATGCCTGGCTGGTATGTTGATGCACTCAGAATTGGCGATGCGTTACCTCAATCAAGCAGTGTGGTCATGAAGTCATTTAGTCCTCAACAGCCACCAAATCCCGGATTCCCAGAGGGTTACGGTGTTCTTGATGTAGAGGTCGCAACTACTGGCGCTGGCTCATTTACCGTTGATGTTCTTGATGCTTCTAATGGTCAAATAGTAAGCGATACCAATGGAAATACAATGACAGACCTTGAGGGGGAAGTCATCGAACTTTGGGATATTGACAGTGACCAGTATGGCCTAATTGACCTTCGCTTTAACTTCAATTCAGGTAGTAGTCGAATGAATACTCCTGTGATGCACGGTTTCACAATCGGGACAAAGGTAGGAACAGGCTTGAATTCTTCGAACTCAGTTTACACCATGGGTGGGACATTTGGGGAGGGCACTTGGTCTTCTGATTCTCAAGGTGGAATGATTGTTTACATGCCAAGAATGAATGACACTTCTTGGTCTCCGATGCTAGAAAAGAGTCGGTTTGATATGCCAATCATGGCGATGAAAGCCACAATAGAAGATTCCTGTGGAGGCTCGGGAAGGCAATTGATTATTATGACAAATAGTAATCAGTCTGGTCAATTTACTCCCGCCAATGGACAATGGCATACATTTGCTTCACCATCTACTGGAGTAGGATTTGCCGCCCAATATTCAGGGGCATGTACAGTGTATGGTATATGGTTAGAACTACGGTTTGCACATACTTCGACCGGAATTACTCTCGATGTCGCCGGGGATGGTGATATTGAATGGGGTATGACTGACTCTGCATACGGTTCATTAGGTCGTCAGCAGATGTTCCGTTCCCAAATGATTGGTGGAATCAATTACGGTTCTCCAAATATGACGCTTGCAATGAATATCAACGGTATCGCTGAAGGTGCGGTTTTCTTCCTTCCAAAGGGCGCTCAAGTAAATCACGCAGATATTTCGTGGGATAATGCTGATATTGGAAATGCTTCGATTGAATTGCTCGCTGGGCCATCAACTGAACTACTCGGTTACACTGAATCAGCAATCAGAAATACCCCTGATTCATACGGTGACATGGCAGAATTCTATTCTCAAGTTCAGAATTTGTTAGATGACCCAAATGTTCCGACTAGTCATCCAGATGAATATGGAAATGAATGGGTGCAATTTAGATTCAAGTTCACAAATCCAAGCGCACAGGCAGCGACTAGTATCCTGTTGAAAGATTTAGATATCTTTTACACATGGTCACGTACCCTTTCAGATGGTAATAATATCGCTCGTGAATTGAATCAAGGGGTGGCACTCGGTTCTCCACTGGGTGGAGAGGTTGTAGTTCCAATGAAATTTTCAGGATTAAGTGGCGGAGGTGTAGTTCTTGACAATCTACAAATCACAAGTGAGAGTGGTTACGACTCAACCATTAACATGACTGGTGATGCGAGTGGGCTGTATGATTCTGGTGAAGTTTACGAAGTAATAACTACTCATTCTGTTGATGTATCAACAGGCGCTTCAATTGCTGGAGCAAGTCTTCAGTTTGAATCGGCGAGTGGTCTATCTGAACTACGTTGGTCGTCAGGTAATGACTCATTTTGGTCAGAATCTGGCAGCGATTTGGTTTCCATAATGGTCGCTCTTTCGAGTTCGACAGATATTGCTGACGGCAAAGAGATCACTTGGAGATTCAGGGTTAATTCAGATTGGGATGATGCATCAACCGTGAGATTGTTCGGCACTCTTCTCACTGACGGTGGGTCAGAGGGATTACCAGCAGCAATTTTCTTCTCTCCGAGTTCGGGTAATGCAGTTGAAAACGATGCTTCAATATCTTCACTGACTGTTTACAATCAAGCAGGTTCGGAACAAACAGATTTGTCAAACATCAACTCAAATAATGTGTTGACTCTTGAGGGAGCGATTCGATTTGAAGACCTAGAAGTTTCACCTAACCCTGCTGCATACTCACTAGTCTTTGAGATGCAAAATGATTCCAATCTATCTGATTGGGACATTATTGATTCAATGCCTGGGATATTGGGTGGGAACTTTAGTTGGCAACCAACAATCCCTGCATTATCTGCAGGAAATGATACCTACCGATTGAGATTGGCTAACTATACTGGTGGCGATACGAATTGTCCACCAGCAGCCCTCAATCCTGATGCTGATTGTGGTATCCCTATGACTGTCTTTATCGACCAATTCTCTCCA
>JACNFL010000300.1 GCA_014384685.1 Methanobacteriota archaeon | reverse complement strand
GAATTCAGCCATGCCGAACTCTTCAATCGCTTCGTTACTCATCAAGTCTAGACGCTTTTGAACTTCGATTTCAACCGGAAGTCCGTGAGTATCCCAACCACCTTTTCGCTCAACAAAGTGGCCCTCCATTGCCTTCCAGCGGCAAACTAAATCCTTGTAGGTTCTAGCAACTACGTGATGGATTCCGGGTTTCCCATTAGCAGTAGGAGGCCCTTCTAGGAAGATGAAAGGAGCACCATCTCGGCGCTGTGTAATTGATTTCTGGAAAGTTTCTTGCTCTCTCCAAGCATCAATGAGCGCTTCTTCCAAGGCGACGGGATTGAGGTCACCTACGGTGTTTGGTACGGCCATGCACTCTCGGCGAACCGAGAATCTCTCTTCAAAGTGCCTAATGATGTGTTACCCTTCTGCCGGTTCACTATTGGTTTTCAATTCTGATACAAAGGCACTTCAAGGAGTGGATGTTGGGGGATGTATGGCAGAAGTGGTTAACCTCGCAGTTACCGGGATGACCTGCATGGGTTGTGCTGGTAGTGTCAAGACAGCACTTGAGGATGTAGAAGGAGTTGAGTCAGCTGAAGTATCCATTGATCCTGGCAAAGCCGTTGTAACAACTGGAGCAGGTGTTTCCCGCTCAATTCTAATTTCAGCGGTGATGGCAAGCGGATTTGGAATTGAAGGTGAGACTTCATCCGACTCCGGATTCAACTGGGCCGATAACGCCGTTTGGAAACAGAGTGCACACAACACGAAATGGTGTCTCATCGGCTGTTCAATTGGTGACTTTGGTACCATTGCTGCCTTCCAATTTGTATTCACGGATTCGGGGTGGAGTCCAATGAGCATCATGATCTTAGCAATAATCAATGGATTATTGACTTCAATTGCTCTTGAAACTGCAATTTTATCCAAGCAAATGGGATTATTTGAGGGATTTAAAGTAGCAATCGGCATGTCATTTATCTCTATGATTGCCATGGAATCTGCTATGAATATTACAGATTATTTGATGACTGGTGGAGCCATGTTAACTTGGTGGGCAATCCCAATCATGCTTATTGTTGGATTTATTACTCCATGGCCATACAACTACTGGCGATTGAAGAAATTCGGAAAGGCGTGTCATTAGAAATTCATTAGTGGTGACTAATCTAATTTTTCAAAGCCAAATCAATGGTTTCAGTCGTTGGTGTTATTGACTTGTAAGGGGGGCGAAGATACAAGATGGCTAGCCTTGAGATGAGTGACGACGAATTTGTCGCCCAAAGTCGTAGGCGAGGAAGGAAGTTATCGGCACTGTTAGTTCTCCTCTCTATCGCTTGTTATTCTATGGCAATAATGTTGATTGATGGAAAGCTAGAATTAGCAATAAAATTTGCTTGGTCATCGGTCGCATTTGCAGTTGGGGCGTTATCAGTTCTCCTAATTGTGATGCCAATTCATAATTTGTTACGAAGGAAAAAATAATCATTTAATGAAAAAATTGATGGCTCAAAGAACACCGAAGTTTTGAATGACTGACAACCTCAGCGGGTAATAACATGGGATTAGTAGTGGCTCTACTTCAACTCAACCCAACGGTTGGTGATTTAGCAGGAAATGCCGCCGAAGTAGAGCGAGCAGTCGCTCTTGCTGCCGCTAATGGGGCTGATTTAGCAGTCACCAGCGAATTGGTGATTTCGGGGTATCCACCTAGGGACCTTTTGCTGGATCCTGAATTTATTCAGCGATGCGCTGATGTTACTGCCGCAATTGAAACACCAATTCCGCTGATTGTCGGCACACCTCTGCCGCCGACTTCCGACCGCCACCTACCGGGCAATGGATCAATGAGAATTGTCCCCGGTAGAAAAGCAAAGGTGGCGACTCGCAAACAACTACTACCAACCTACGATGTTTTTGACGAATTGAGGTACTTTGAGCCCGATAAAGCCCCAGGAATTCTAAGACTTTCAGAAAACCTCTCAATCGGTGTGACAATCTGTGAGGATGCGTGGCAACATGCTGGTGAAGTACCAGCCGATTACGATGCTGACCCAATTGAGCAATTGGCCGCTTGGCAACATCAAGGAGAGCCCCTAGCATTGTCAGTAAATCTCTCTTCTTCGCCCTATCACTTGCACAAAGAAGGAACTCGTGGAGATGTAGTGCGTGCCGCTGCAAAAACACTTGGACACCCCTATCTTCTGTGTAACCAAATCGGTGGTAACGATGACTTGTTATTCGATGGACGGTCTTTAGCCGCATGGCCTGATGGCCGTATGATCCAAGCCCCATCTTGGTGTAGTGGAGTGTTACTCGTTGACATTGAAGATGGCAATGGTGAAACCTCCCGGTGGCTCCCTTGGCCTGATGGTGAATGCTGTACTGAATGTGATTGTAAAGTAGAGCGTGTAGATGCGGGAAGTGAACCATCAGTCCCTGAATCTGGAACCGATTTGCTAGCAGCTATAACAACTGGACTTGGTGATTACTGTCGCAAATCTGGCATCAAAAAATTAGTGCTCGGAATGAGTGGTGGCTTAGATTCATCAGTCTGTGCCGCCATTGCTGTTAGAGCAGTTGGTGCAAAAAATGTGCTCGGTTTATCAATGCCATCACGTTACTCAAGCGACCATTCAATCGCAGATGCAAAAGCAACTGCAGAGGCACTTGGAATTGAGTTGCACACCCACTCAATTACTGCTCTCCATCAAGCAGCAGAGGCTGAACTCAACGATGAGTTAGTGGATGGTAACCCAGTGGCTCGTGAAAATATACAGTCACGCCTACGTGGGATGATGGTAATGGCAGCAGCAAACTCTCGTGGCGCCATGGCTATTACAACAGGAAATAAGTCGGAATTAGCAATGGGTTACTGCACCCTATACGGTGACATGGTGGGTGGATATGCGCCAATTGGTGACCTCTACAAATCAGAGGTTTACGATGTGGCACGCGCCCTAAATAGTGAAGCTGTACAGTTCGGGCAAACCCCTCCAATAACCGAAAGCACGCTGACAAAACCACCGTCAGCAGAACTTGCACCTGACCAAACCGACGAGGACACTTTGCCTCCATACGAGACTCTTGATGCAATTTTACATGCCCACATTGAGGAAGGTGCTTCCAGTTCAACATTAATCGCAAGCGGCTTTGATGAAGCACTTGTAAATTGGATTCTTGAGCGACTTCACTCCAATGAACACAAGCGCTGGCAAATGTCGCCAGCACCTAGAGTTTCTAATCGGGCATTTGGTCAAGGATGGCGACAACCTCTAGCCGCCAAAAAGTAATGGCTAGTACTAATCACAACGAGAAATTACTCTGAGAGTTACTTCTCCATTTTCAAGTGACATCTCTACCTCATCACCATTGTTTACAGCCAAACAAGGGTCTGTATCAAATCCGTATGAATATGGCAAATTTAGCAGCGATGCGGCTGGCAAAGTTAGTGGACAAACATCGCGATTAACAATCGCTTTCGGGCCCTTTCCTGTGTAAATTAAGCCCATCAAAACAAATGGTGCAACAGTCGAGCCTGAACCCTTTGGATAAATCAGAATTGTATCTTCTAATGCAACTCCGTCCAACGGATGTCCTGGCTCC
>JACNFL010000298.1 GCA_014384685.1 Methanobacteriota archaeon | reverse complement strand
AATGGATTTCAAGTCACTCAGACTAATATCTACGCCACGACTTACCAGTCTTTCTACCAATTTTTCGTAAAGCGATGATACGTTTGTGCCGACATCAATGTTGAGGATGCCTGCTAGCATTGATAGTTCTGACAATAAAAGATTGGAATCAATGCCTTTCATCATATCTAATCTTGAGTCAAACCCAGATAATTCCCTAAGCCAACTAACTGTTTCTGGGTAAATTGCCTCATAGATTGTAGGTGTTCCTGCTGCAGCCCAACAGAATCTCTCTAATCCGTAGCCGGTGTCAATAATTTGCAAGTCCATCTCAGAGTAACGTTCTCCCTTGATTTCAATTGAACCCTGAGGGTCCTCCTCTAGGTTCATGAACACAAGAGTAGCCAATTCCAAACCACCGACAATTACCTCTAGTGCTGGTCCAGCATTCCCGCCGCCTGACCAGGGGTTTTCTACGTATGTTATTGAGCCGGAATCAATCCCTAATCTTTCAACAAATAATTCATCACAAAGGCGTACGCATTGGTCAATCCAGTAAACAACATCACCATCTTTAGGGCGATTAAAGCAATGATGCGCCATCATTTCAAAAGTCGTCAAATGCCGTCCTGAACGGCCAACTGCTGCCACATCGGTCAATCTAATACAAGGCTGCGAAATAGTTAGTGGATTTGCCGGCGGAGGTATTACGCCGCCAGTTACATCTGGTTGGAAATCAGCAATTGATGCTATAGTAAGGTGGATGTCATCTCTCCAACGAGCAATTACCGGATAAGGTTGAACTCTTACGTGACCTTGTTCTTCAAAAAATGTGAGGAATGTTTCTCTCATTTTAGTTAAGAGTGCATTTCCACGTTCTGGGTAACCTGCAATCAATGGTTTCCCGATGAAGGTATATTCGTCTTCGATTGTGTCACCACAAGTCTCCCTACTTTTATCTCGTGTCCAAAACCATAAGTCCGATACGCGACACTTCTTACGAACGAAACCAGCATCATGGAAAAAGGGGATATCAATTTCACCAAATGCCATGCTAACCCCTCTACTATTGTCGCGAAAACGAGACAACTCTTGAAGTCAACTAACAGGATTGGGCGAAAAGCGCTTGAACAGGGGGCTTGTGGGAGTCTCTAGATACGAGGTTATTGTCATGACAGTTGAATGGGAGCAGCATATTGAGAAAGTCGATGAAGCGTTATTCCGCATCAATCGCTATGGCTCAATGAGGACCGACGCAATGCTGGTTGCAGATGAAGCACATTTAGCTGCTAGTGGAGATGACCGCTCACCAGGCCAACTGGTCAACACAGCCACCTTACCAGGGATTGTAGGAGATGCATGGGCTATGGCCGATTGGCACTTCGGCTACGGTTTTCCAATTGGAGGAGTAGTGGCTACTGACTTGAATTGGGGTGAACAAGGAGGGGTGATTTCTCCAGGTGGAGTCGGTTTTGACATCAATTGTGGTGTTCGTTTGTGTTCAACTGACCTTGATATTAGTCAGATACCTGACCTTGCTAGATTAGCAAAACACCTTGCTAACAGAATTCCAGCAGGTGCTTCTGGAAAAGGCGGAGCCTTGCTTGATAACCAAGAATTACAAGGCATCCTAGAAGGGGGTGCTGAGGCATCAGCAGATCTTGGTTGGGGTTTACATGAAGATTTGAGCCACATAGAATCAAATGGGATTCTTGAAGGAGACGTCCACAGTCTTTCTGAAAGAGCGATGAAACGTGGCTCAAAATCTCTTGGCACTCTTGGTTCGGGAAATCATTTCCTAGAGTTACAGGTTGTAGATAGAGTTGAGGATGAAGAAGCTGCCAAAGCGTTCGGACTTAGACTCGGTCAAATATGTGCGATGATCCACACTGGCTCACGAGGATTAGGACATCAAGTCTGTAGTGAACATGTGGCTGCATTAGAATCTAAATATCATCAAGAAGGTAAAAATTGGTATAGTGAACATTGGGATATCAGCCTCCCTGACCGCCAATTGGCTGCCGCACCATTCTACTCAAAAGAGGGACAGGATTACTTCGCTGCTATGCAGGCGGCTGGGAATTTTGCTTTCGCTAATCGTAGTGCGTTGACTAAAAGATTACGAGATAATCTTGCGCATCATCTTGGTAACGATGATGCTAATGTGCAAGTGGTATACGATGTATGTCATAATATTGCTAAAGTGGAAGAGCATGTAATTCACGGTTATTCTTGCTCTTGTTGTGTACACCGTAAAGGGGCCACTCGCGCACTGGGTGGGGATCATGCAGAATTAGCTACACGATTCTCAGGTGTCGGTCAACCAGTATTGATTCCTGGAGACATGGGCACGGCTTCTTGGGTTCTAGCAGGCCCGAAGTCTGGTTCAAACGATGCCTTTGCATCTTCATGTCACGGGGCTGGACGTCAACTTTCTAGAGCGGCAGCGAGAAAAAGTGTTGACAGCGAGGAATTATTGGAATCACTAAAGGAGCAAGGAATTCATGTTCATACAAGGACTCCTAATATTTTAGCAGAAGAAGCACCTCAAGCATACAAGAATGTGGATGATGTTATCCGATTAACTGCTCAAGCAGGTCTTGCTAGACCTGTTGTAAGATTGCGTCCACTAGCAGTCATCAAAGGCTAACCAAATTCGGTTAGTTGTTCACATGCAATAGCCGCGCTTGGGCTGATTAGGAATGGTTGGAGCGGCTCCAGATTGGACGCCATCTGATTCTTCCATGATTATTGTAAGTAGTGTGGCTACGAGTTTACGCTGCTCTTCTAAGTCTGCTCGTAATTTTTCAACATGCTCCTGGAGAAGTACCATTTCGCCCGTAAGTTTTGTTCGCTGCTGAGTCAAGCTCGTTTGTGTCATGTGCATCCCTGAGGAATTTCTTCCTCGACGGCCATCCAATCGCGCAGGCATATAATGTTTGATGTTCTTGATTCGCGGCCGCGCGTGTTTCTCAATAAATGCGAATTCGCGAAATTGAAAAACGTTGTCGCGCGGCCCAACTTCTATTTTTTCTCAGTTTTTTCACGGTTACTAATTATCACAATCCACAAAAACCTGCAGATTTTTCATTTCCCGCGCGATTTAATTTAATTCTCCAACTTGCGCAAGCAAATTTTTCAGATTAAGCATTAGAATTATTGATTGTTGTTTTTCCATTCAACTAATTGTTCAACGCTCCAACCATTCTCCTTGTAGGACAAAAGTGCATCATCTGGCCAGTCAGGCAACTCTTGCTTTGCAGTTGCTAACCATTCCTCATCACTCAAACCAGGGGGTGGTGCTTGCTCTGGAAGTGGAGCATCTTCGGGTACGATAGTGGGTTGGGCTGAAACTCCGCCAATTTCTTCTTTGCCGAGCATCTTCTCAGCGTATTCCTCAGCGTCCTCCCATTCTTCCTCTTCTTCCCATTCTTCTCGGTTGCGCATCATCATTGCTACAATAACAATCACAGCACCAGTTACAATAATGGCTAGTAATCCAAGAATCATCCCTACATTTGCACCTGCTCCGAATAAGCCACCTTCTTCGTCTTCTTCCTGCACATCAATTTGAGGTTGGAGTAATGTAAGATCAGATTCATCACCGTTCCACATGATGTA
>JACNFL010000190.1 GCA_014384685.1 Methanobacteriota archaeon | reverse complement strand
ACAACACTAAGCCCCATAACGATTCTCCACCAACTATTCAAAATGTGAACAGTTGTAATCTTATTCTTCTGAGTCGTTTACTATGTCCCCGTGTTGCCTTTCAGCCTTCAGGCGAGCCCTTTCAGAAGATTTCCTCACCGTACGATAATACTCTTGTCGGATTGAGGGAATTAACGCCGAGGGCAGCCACTTTTCTTCAGCAACGGAGAAGCCATAAATCGCAACTACTGGCAACACTATCAATAAAATTGGTTGGGCAGTGATTCCAACTAACACTGCGATTAGAACAAATCCACGATAAAGCCCTGATTGCCACATCACAGTAAGGGGTTTTTTGTCTACTACTGCAGCGCCTTGCCAAGAGCCAAGTGCTGCTTCAATTGCTGGTAATGTAATAGTTATCCATACTCCAGTCAAAATCATTGGCCAGTTGAACCCAGATACGAAACCAATCCAATTCGGATCTGCCATCCGAATCATCAGATATGAGGCTTGTAAAGCGCCCATCCCAAGCCCCATTGTCCATCCAGAAGTAGGAGAAGCGAGTAATAACCTCACTTTTTCCCTAGATAGGATAAAATGGAAAATTAGGGACTGAGCAAGGCCTACAAATATCATCAAACCAAGGAGTTCAAAACCGACTGCTCCCTCTATTGCAACGATGCTTATGAAAAGCCCATCAATCATGATTCCACTAAATGCCCCAAGCACAATACCAAATGCAAGATGCTTGGTCGCATTTGGCATATCATAGAATCCTGCCATATTCTGCATACCGCCCCGCCAACCAACGTATACACCGAGGGTTCCAAGGGCAATGAGAATCTGAACCTGATACTGAGGCAGGTCTAATGCCATAGTGGGGGCGAGATGTTGTCTCTTGATGTATTCACCGCTTCAACAATTAGTAGTCCGGCGCATTCAAACGGGATGGGTGTGACCGCCGCATAGGTGGATGCATGGCACTTGAAGGGCTGAAGGCTGGAATCTTTGGTGCTATTGCTGCCCTAAAGGGCAAACGTAAGTTGGATGAGGGCGAACTTGCCGAGATGATCAAAAGTATTAGAGTGGCTTTACTTGAAGCAGATTTCAATGTTAGGCAAACTAAGGAAATTTCAGAGAGACTTGAATCACGAATGAGGGAGGAAGAACCCCGCCCAGGAGTGGTTCTACAAACTCACGCACTGAACATTATTTACACCGAATTAGTTCGTATGCTCGGAACACCTCGAGAAATCATACCACATAACCAGACAATTCTTATGGTCGGACTTTACGGACAAGGAAAGACTACTACTACTGCAAAATTAGCCGAATGGTGGCGTAAAAAGCACAACATGAAAATTGCTGTAATAGAGGCAGACGTGCACCGACCTGGTGCATATGCACAATTACAACAACTTCTAGCAGATTCACCTGTAGAAGTATACGGCGAACCGGAAGAAACTGATGCGTTGACGATTGTGAAAAACGGATTAGCAGAAGTTGGTGGTGCTGACTTAGTAATCATTGACACTGCTGGCCGAGATAGGTTAGACGAAGGATTACAAGATGAATTAGATGCAATTCATAGAGTTGCAAAAGCAACAGAACGTTTCCTTGTAATTGACGCACAGGTCGGCCAAGCTGCCGGGCCAGTCGCAGCATCTTTCCATGACTTAGTTGGCATAACAGGAGTTATTGTCACCAAACTAGATGGTACCGCACGAGGTGGTGGTGCACTTTCAGCAGTCGCAACTACTGGTGCCCCAATTGTCTTTATTGGAGAAGGTGAAAAAGTTTCAGATCTTGAAAAATTCGAATCTGATAGATTCATTTCAAGACTTCTCGGTATGGGAGATATTAGGGGTTTAATCGACCTTGCCCCCGAAGATTTGGATGCAGAAGAAGCAGCAAGAATTGCAGAGCGACTTATGTCGGGGAGATTCACCCTCAATGACATGTACAAACAAATGCAAATGATGTCAAAAATTGGGACTGTTGACAAAATCATGTCACATATGCCGATGGGTTTCATGGGTATGGGCAACATGTCAAAGAAGCAAAAACTTGAGATGCAAACCAATCTTGAAAAATTCAAGATAATAATGGACAGTATGACCTCTCACGAAAAGAACGAACCGTTGGTTCTCAAACAAGAGAGAATAAAGAGAATTGCACTTGGTTCAGGTACGACTGAAAGAGATGTCAGAGATTTACTTGCACAATGGAAACGATCCCGCAAGATGATGAAAGGCGTTAGAGGAAACCGTAGACTTCGAAAGCAGATGAAAGATATGATGGGCGGCATGGATGATGTCGACATGCCGATGTGAAGGTGAACGTTTGCAAGAGAGAAGGTTCGCCATTATTGGCCATCGTGCCAAAAGTAATGGGAAATTAAATCTTAACGATTTAGCTGGAAGTGGCGGCAGAATGGATGTATTAGTCCGCGCCATTAATTCTGCACTATTCTTATCTCACGGTATCAGAAAGAATACACACATCACAATTCACATGATGGGTGGGGAAGGGCCACCAAGAAGAATCTGGTTTGATGGTGCTAAGGTTTGGGGGCTTCACCCCGACGAAAGAGCGATTGCCGGACAGATTGGAAAAATAATGGTTGAACCAACGCCAGCTCGTGGCCACTGGATAGAACACCAGCCAGGAATCTGGCACTCTGGAGGAGACCTCTCCGTCACACTAAATGAATGGGATAAAGAGGATGTTGAAATAGTAAAATTAGATGCTGATGCAGTGGCATTTTCTGAACAATATAACACATCAATTAACAATAGAATTGGATTCATTTTATCCGATGACCAACCATTTACAGATGAAGAAAACAAGCTTCTTGAGCAAAAAAGTAAATCAATTTCACTAGGGAAGAATTGGATACAAGGACACACTGCAATAGGCGTAGTCCATCATTTACTAGACACAATTAATGATCAATAACAAGCCAAGAAGGTAATCCTTCGCCTGAATGAGTTGTTGTCAATAATTCATCTGAAATCGCTAATGGGTGGCCTTGAGGCCATGTGCCAAGAGTGGAAACACTTGCAAACCCCAATCGTACGCGATTCGAGTCGCCATTTTTTATCGGTTCATCTTCAATGCTTGAGGCACCTAATTGAATATTCCATTCATCTCCATCAATGGAATCGTCTCCGACAATTTCTATTGCTCCACGGTACCACCTACCCCCTAAATGAGTTGAAGAAAACTCACCTTGCCATCCAACAGGAACATTTAGATTGACATAAATGTCACCTAAAACCAATGCATTTCTCAAAATCTCTTCATCACTATCACCTTCTGGTTTGGTAGAACTTCCATCATTTCGCCCAAGATTCAGTGGGGTTTTAGGAATAATTTCACAAATTTGTTTAACCAATTCTAGAGTGGCTCGTAATGCATTTGAATAATCATTTGGCTCAAAAGTATCCAAACTAGTTGCTATTGCAGGTATACCACAAGTTCCTGCTTGACGTGCGCCTCCAATCGTACCCGGATGTAATACACCAACAGACATATTTGGCCCACGACTTATTCCGCCGATGCAAAGTGACGGGGTTGGAAGGTTTGGTGGGAGTCCCCCAGATTGTGCAGTTAATACA
>JACNFL010000107.1 GCA_014384685.1 Methanobacteriota archaeon | reverse complement strand
CCATAACCATGGCAGGTTGAACATACTGGTCTCACTGAGATGGTTATGGTAAGTAATAATGGCAAATCAATTGTTGTTGCAGGTGATAATCAGAATGATTACACCAGAGATAATCAGATATTAATTCTAAATTCTGACGCTGAAACTTATTTGATGCAATCTGGAAGCGATATTGATTCAGACTTACAAGAATACTCAACTGCTTCTCCTAGTGAGCGAGTTGCAAACACGGTTGAAGCATTGTATGGTGAAGAAGAGGATTATTCAGAATTACTTACTGAGTCGGAAATGGCTCAACTTTCAAGTGGTGATTCAACTTCTATCGGTTCAGACGATTTAATGGGCTTACTAGAAGCCGAAATAACTCTAACAGATGAAACAGAAAAAGAAGATTTTGATTTTGATTCGGCTCTTTCCGGAGCCCCAGATAGAATGAATGTCCCTCCTGTAGCCGATGCTGGTGAAGATTTGATTGTTCAAGCAGATGAATCAGATACAGCAGTAGTAACTCTTGATGGCTCACGCTCTTTTGATGAAGATGGAGTAATTGTATCTCATACATGGAGGGATGTCACTAATCGTGTGATTGGTGAGGCACCTATTATCAAGGTCAAATTACCCAAAGGAAATCACACATTTACTCTGACCGTCACTGATAATGATCAAGCGAGCACCTCAGATACTGTGACTGTGCAAGTTAGAGATTGAAAGACATAGGTTGGCGAGCAACTTCCCAACCCATGGCCCTTACTCTAGCTGTTTCAGCAGATGATTCATCATGCAAAGGATTTGTATGATTAAGATGAATAAACACCACTCGTGGGTCACTTGGACCCTTTATCCCAAGTAATTCAAGGGTCTCTTCTACAGGTGGATGGCCAATTTTCTGTGCGTGTCCGCCCAACTCTTCGCCTGACCAAAAAGTCCCATCTAGAAGTACGATATCAACGAATAGTGAATGTAGCCAAGAAAGTGGATTATCAGCAGAATGAAGTTCTAATGTCTCTGTCCAAGAGTCGTGATCTGGTAAAAATAGCAGACGTTTTGATGGCCCCTCAATAAGGAATGCATGGGTATCAGTATGTTCATCACGATGTGGGACTTTCACAGGTGTAACACTCAAATCAGTGGTTAACTCAACCTTTTTACCTGAATAAAAAGGAGTTGGAATGAGGTGATTATTGTCAAAAAGTGGGGCAAGGGGAGGGCTAGATTGCACCACTCCAATCATTGATTCAGATGCGTGAAGAGGTATATCTTCGGTACCCCATGCTTCGCAACCAAACAAACCTAAGCCGTCGATGTGACCAAGATGCCCATGTGTAAGCCATATGGAATCTAACTTGTTGAGAGGACCACCATCTACAGTGGACCAAAGAATCAGTTGGTCTGCTAAAGTCCTGCTAGCTTCAATTAGGTGGCGGCTTCCATCTTCTGCGGTTAATCCAAGAGCAACTGGATTACGATGCCTTGTTGGACCGCCAAATTCAGTCATGCAACAAGATTTAGCACAACCCGCTTGTGGCACCCCACCATCTTGAGCGGTACCAAGCAAAACCACCTTGACCTCCGCCATTATCTACCGGTTATCCCCTCAGCCCATGAGCAAATCGGTTATTCACTGAAAATCGGTGAGAAGTGCCAACCGATGGTATACCCACATCTCTTCACGAAAAAGGGATAAGAGAAAGGCCGGGGGCGATGCCATTTGGAGATAATGATGGGTGGCCTACAAACGGTGATAGTAGAACCAGAGATGGAACACACTTCTACAGTTGTATGGTTACATGGTTTAGGTGCATCGGGGCATGATTTTGAGCCAGTAGTCCCGATGCTTGAATGCCCAAATACAAGATTCGTTTTTCCTCATGCCCCAATCATGGGTGTAACGATAAATATGGGGATGGAAATGCCCGCTTGGTATGACATAAAAACGCTTGACTGGGAGGCACCTGATCGAGAAGATGAAACCTCAATTAGAAGTAGTGCAAAGTTGATTGTTGAGTTACTTGAACAAGAACATGAAAGAGGAATAGAATACGAAAATATTGTTCTTGCAGGATTTTCACAAGGAGGTGCTCTCGCACTACATGTTGGTTCTCGTTTACAAAAGAAATTGGCTGGAATGATGATACTTTCAGCATATCAGGTCTTAGCAGATACTTATGATGAGGAAGCAAGTGATGAAAATCGAGAAACACCAATTCTTTTTGGTCACGGAGTCTATGATGACATGGTTCCAGTTATGATGGGTCGGGCAGCACTTGAAAGCATGGTTGACGCTGGTAACCCCTGCGAGTGGAATGGCTATAGAATGGGCCACGAAGTAATCATGGATGAATTAATTAGGATTAAAGAATGGTTAAATGATTTGCTAAATGATTAAGCAATTTCCATTCATGCTTTCACCACACAATTAAGAAAATTGCATAAGGTGAATGCAGTAGGGTTGGCAATGGAGTTGCGCGGCACCGTTAGTAGTGGGCTGGGCAGAGCCCACATCTTCATGGCCCAATCTCATTATCAAGACCAATTTAAACGGGTTCTCGGAGTCACGGCTTGGCCTGGAACTCTAAATATCAAAGTTGAAGGAGAATTTTTTGTCCGCTACCTAGCTTTGAGAAATGCAGCCGGGATTGAAACTGCAGGGATTGATGAAAGTGTTAGACAAGCCGCCAACGATATTGACATGTCTGAAATTGATATCCACCGAATCCAAGGATTTGAACGAGAAGGGCGTTCGTTTGGCGGCGCTACAGCCATTATTGCATCACTAAACACAGTTAGCGGTGCTACAGAAGCAATCGATTGTGCAATTTTAATTCCAGACCTTACGCGCCACACCGATGTTGTAGAAGTGATTGCTTCGGCATTCCTCAGAGAAGCATTTGACCTCCTTGATGGAGATGAACTTCTATTATCGTATTAAAGATAAGAAAGCCAACTATTCAGTAGTAACTGCTTTTGTTCATGATCTGCAGATTGTTGCCAGACCTCAAATTGCCTACCGTTAATCCCCACTGGTGGAGCGGAAAGACCGTCAAAAAATTCGCCAAATTTGTCATTGAAAGAAATATCCTCATACTCAATCGCCCAAAGAGTTAGCCATTTTGATGGCCCTAACCCGAAAAATGGAGGTTGTTCACCCTTCTCTAGTGCTTCACGTATAACTTCAATGGAACTAGTACCTAGAGCCACCTCACTCATTGCCCACGCCATTCTTCTAACTTGATTCCAAAGAAATGATTGCGCACCTATTTCAAATCCAACTAGCCTACCATCAATACGCCATGGTTTGCAATAATCAACTGTCCTTGTTGTCGCTCTTCCTTCTTCTGGCCTACAGTAACCAGTAAAATCGTGAGTTCCTTCAAACAGTTTCATAACTTCTAGAATTATATTCTCATCATGAGGTTTGTTGAATTGGCGCATGGTTTCCAAACGAAATCGGTATATTCGACGGGATGCCATTCTTGGATTCCAATCTGGACTAGTTTCTTCAGCAGCCCACACGACTACGTCATCGAGATGGTCATTTAGGGCGCGGCGAAATCTAACATCACCCATCTTCTGCCAAATTGATTTCTTGATTACACAAACCGCGAC
>JACNFL010000084.1 GCA_014384685.1 Methanobacteriota archaeon | reverse complement strand
GTAATCTGAAAAATCAGCGTGTGCTAGTCCAGCATCTTGCCAAATCATTCGTAACTGTCTAAGCAACTCTTTGAACAACTTTTCCGGATTGTCTACCGTCACATCTTTTAGTCTTGGAGACGGGCCATTTTCATCACCTAAATATTCCATGACTAGAACGTTATTTCGCGTCATCAATGACTCGGGGACCCGCACACCATTCTTCCTCATCCGCATCAAATTTCTGTGCTCTTTTTGCACCCAGACATTGACGAGTTCTCGGTGCCTTCGCCGTAATCCTCCAAACCTCGGGTCACCCTCAATATACTGCATTAATCCCTTGAATACGGCATTTGAAGTGTGGAAAATTTTGACTGCAACCGGACCAGATTGTGATTTTGCAAAGAAAACATGCGCTTCTTTTCCTCTTGCAATTGGCCACTCTATTGTGTCAATGTGACCTTGTTGCATCAATTTGAACACAGACATTAGAGTAGATTGGTCAAACACTTGGTCGAACACTCGACGGTCAACCCAATCGTACTGACCTTTACCAAGAACACCTGTCAATTTATGCTCAATTGCAGAAAACATTGTGGCATATTTCTTCTCTTTCATCCAGTGATATTTAGATGAGTCTTGATCAAATTTATCTAATGATTTATCAATTAATTTTTCGTGCTTTTCAAATTCTGAACGCTCATCATCTGCTTCAAATTCAGACCAATCTTGTTCAGGGAAATCTTCTAGATTTGCCTTAGCCTGTTCATCAGCAATATCAACCCATTCACGCTTTGAGGAGCGGCTTTTGACGCCCTTTTTGCGAGATATGTCAATCCCTCATGCCTCATCGGCAGTTTCGTCATCAGATTCTTCTTCAACTTCTGCGATAGGTTCTGCAACTTCCTCTGCACCCATATCCCAAATGCCATCGTCTTCTCCACCAGCATCATCTGAACCCATACCGAATACATCTACAATTTCTGGTAGTACTCCTTTACGTGAGAGATATAGAGACTGAGTCTTTGTGTAGCGCATCTTAACATCAGCCTTTGAAGGTTGGAAATCCCAAGGCTGAATGATGATTAAATCACCTTCACGCACCCATTGTCGGCGTCTCATCTTACCTGGTATTCTTGTAATCCTCTCTTCACCATCAGCACAAATGGCTCGAATCCTGCGGCCACCTAGAATTTGGTCAGCGATTGCGAACATTTCATTCACTCGCTCGTTAGGAACTTTAACGCGAATTTTCTCGTCACCAGATTCCATCTGGGCAAGTAATTCCTTGTCTACAGTCTCCTCTCTTCTACGACCCACGAAATTATCCGGTAAGCCCACCATTGATAAACGGTTTGAGCAGGAAAAAGAAGATTCTTGCTTGCGCGGTGCTAAAATCAGTTGCCATCGTCTGCCATTTAGGGTGAACGGGGTGAGCGATACGATACTTGAACGCGAGAAAACAATTGCTGACAAGATGGGGTGGACTCATCTAAACGGTGCCCACAAGGCCGAAGGGTGGGACATGGTTACACCTAATGGTGAAAAGATTGCAATCCGATTTGACGAACTTTCTCTAGAGACTAATGCGCATTATTTGGAACTAGAACAGCGTACTGACCGTGATTCGGGATGGAAAGTTTCTGGCTTTGGATTAGCACGAAAAAATGCTGACTGGTGGGTGATGGCTAATTCCGAAAAAATCTACATCGCCCCTACCAAAAAACTCTGGAAGATTGTCAAAAAGGCAAGGGGTTCGGATGAAAAACATTCACGGAGAAACCTAGATGACCCTGACAAGCGACTTTTCTCGCGCGCTCATATCCTACCTCTTGATGAGTTTGCAAATTGTTGCATCCTAATTGCTAACCAATAATAGACCATTCAATGTGTTATATCCAGACATCATTAGATGCTGTTAGATCACCTTGTGTATTACCTGTATTCACAACTCCACGCGGTTCAACGAGCATAATTTTGCATTCATTTTCGGCGCTCGGCTTATGCTGAATTCCTTTCGGAACCACATACATGTCGCCCTCATTCAATTCTACCGTTTCATTCTCAAATTCAATCTTCATATTGCCTTCGATAACAATGAATACTTCATCGGTATCTTCGTGATTATGCCAAACAAAATCGCCCTTGATTTTGACCAATTTGAACTGATAGTCGTTCATCTCAGCGATTACTTTTGGCGACCAGTGGTCTGAAAATTTGGAGAGTTTCTCCTTCAAATTGATTTTCTCCATCCTTTCTCTCTCCTTTGTATACGGATAGAGGGGGTCTACTTCTAATGAACGGCTCACTGAAACCCTGAGCACCCCGTACCCTCTTGCATGCTAATATTCTAACGAAAGGTTGAATATATCCCTCTTGAACCGGTAGTTAAGGTGATAATATGCGCATCAAGGTAAGAGACGCTGATACGGGAGATACTGTTGAGATGGATGTGACTCCAGACATAATAATTGAAGAGGTTTTACAGGCTTCTTGTTCAAACTGGAACAAAGAATACACGGCCTATGTCCTGCGATTCGGCAAGACCCAACTCATCCCCGAACAGACTATCAATCAAGCAGGCGTTAGAGAATCAGATATATTGGAACTAATTCCAGACCCTCTCGGCGGTCACCTTTGAGGATGTTGTCTCATGAGCCGTGAAAACACAGGAGGGAACTTAGTCGGTGCTCTACCACCAGATATTCTCAGAGCTAGGGTGGTCAATGAGATTCGAAATGCGATGAGGGGTTTGCGAGACGGCCACCATCTTCAGCATGTAGATTTTGATAAGTTAGTAATTCCGACCTCCGTTATCGTCACCCTCAACAACACACCAGGTCCGGTTTGGTTCGGCGACAAAGTTGGTCATTCCTATGAACACAAATTCCTCTTTGAGATAACTGAAAACTATCCTTTTCAAAAACCGATAGTCCGTTGGATGAGCCCTATCTTTCACCCCAATATCATGCCACCAGAGGAAGGTGGTGCAGTTTGCACAAAACTGCTAGATGTGTGGAACATTGAAAGCAACATACTTCGCTTCATCAAAGGAATTGAGACGATGCTAATCACTCCTAATCCGGGCAACCCTTTTGACACTCGCACATGTACATACGCCGCCGAATATTTCAACAAAGTTGGTTATAAACCTCCGATGGTGGTGAGTGAAGAGAAAAAACCTTCATTACGGATTATCAGCGACGAAGATAGAAAGCCAGAGTGATTGAATGCCAATTGAGATAATCTCTGAATCCAAGAGGGAGGTCGTCAAGAGAGCGAGACCCGCCAATTCAGATGTTCATCCTTGGTGTCCTGAAGAAGAAGGAGGAAAACCACTCTTCTATGCCACCACTGATGCAATTGATGCGATGTTCTCCCACTGCCTTTCCGAGAAAGATTCTGGAATTGAAGTGATGGGGCTATTAGTTGGAGAGTTGTTTAATGATGATGACGGCCAGCAGTATGGTATCATCAGAGATACCCCAACCAGCGAACTTGATTCTGATTCTATTTCTGTCCGATTCGCTGACTTTAGCCAGTTGATGAAGGAACTTGACCAACTTGACTACGACTGGATCCTATTGGGTTGGTATCACTCACACCCAGGTCACACCTGTTTTCTCTCGGCCACCGACATAGAT
>JACNFL010000297.1 GCA_014384685.1 Methanobacteriota archaeon | reverse complement strand
CTGGACCCCGAAACTCTCCCGGTTGTGTTTCAAGCGGATGAATTTGGCTATGTTTGTGTTGAAGAGTGGTGCAGAAGGAATGGGCTTGGAGTCATCCATGGAGGAAAGAATGCACTACGTTTCACCCCTCATTTTGGTATAACTTCCGATGAAATTGATTTGGTAATTGACTTGGTTAGATGTTGTTTGATAGAATTTACTGAGGGCCACATGAGTGTTCGAAATCTATTGTAGGATGTGTCAAAGTACATGAAGGTGGAACGATGCCAAATATGGTGACTCTTCAAGGAGAAGAGGATGGTTTCTTTTTGTCATTAAAAGAGAGACTTGAGAGAATAGATATCAATACAGATTCCTCAGATGGCGTCCACATCGTATGCTGGCATTCGGGTCCAGCAGTAGAATGTGATTTAGTAATCCGCCCCTCAACAAGTAATCCATACCCTTGTGAGGTTCATTGTGAATTGGTGTTGCATGACTTGTACATTCCTAGTGGTTCTGGGGAGTGGGGGCCAAAGGAAATAGAACACCAAATTTCGTGGTTGAACAACCCTGTTGGGGAAAGACCTCAAGGTGATGCAAGGTATTGGATTCATGTCCGCGATGTAGTAGATATGATTTCTGTGTTATTTGCTAATCTGCCGAATGGCGTGATTGATGTTAGTGGCAGGCGTTGCTGGAGTCATGAAGCGATGTCAAGTGAATTAGAGATGCTTTTCAAAAGAGTAAAAGCAGCGGAATCAAAGACTTTTCAATTAGATAATTTGAAAATTTTTGAACCTAATACTGAGCCAATGGTTTCACCACCTAGACCTAACCTTGGCCCACTCCATACCGCTTGCCAAAAGGCTGGATTAAACGGATGGCACCCTTTAGTTCCATTTAGAATCGGTTTGATGGAAAGCATTGCTCATCAATTGCCGTAGTGCAATTTAGTAGGTTTATTCCTCTGCAAAGAGGCTCGCACCTAACAATGGTAACAGTAAGGAAGCATCTCCTTCAACTACAATTTGAGGTGCATCAGCACGAATTTTTCCCCAACTTATTGCTTCTTTGAGTCTTGCTCCTGATAATGAGCCATCATGTTCTGATGCGGTAGTAATTTGCACTGCAGAATCCAAACCTCCTCGATATTGATTCCACCAAATAACATGGTGTTTTGAGATTCCACCTCCAACCATCAAAGCGTGTGATGAATCTGTAGTCCAAATCAAGTCTGAGAGAATTTGTTGATCTTCTAATAAATCAAGATTGAAGTCCCTTGCTTTTTGTCGGTGCATGAATAATTGAGCCCCGATAGAACCATCATATATCCCTGGAATAATAATCGGAATCCTATGTTTAGCGGCCCAATGGAGCAAACTGGATTCATCATCAATTCTGTCACCCAAAGCCCAACATAATTCTACACTACCAAATCCTTGCCATGGATTTTCAGGATTTGCCGAGCGCCTTTCATCGTCAATTTCTTGTAATATTGGCATTACAATTTTTTCAATGATATCACCATAACTAGCATTCGGAACAATCACGTTTCCAAGTCGATTCAGACCCTGTTCACCGAGTTCAACATCATCTAACTCAAATGCACCATGATAGTAATCACTGAAACTACGAGCGATGTCATGGTCAAGTGTTCCACAAGTTGTGACAACTACATTGAACCGCTTTCTTTTCAAAGCTTCAACGAAGAATCCACGTGTTCCAGTAGCACATAGGCAGGCAGGAAAAGAAAGCCAGTTCAATTGGCTAGACCCATCTTCACTCAATGAATCATCAAATTGCTGAAACATCTCCTTTAGAATGTCGCGTGCTAGGGCAAGTTTAGTCGCTGTAAAACCACCAGCTGTAGCCATCTGGTCTAACAGTTTTGAGGGGTTTTCAGTGGTGGAAAAATCGTAATCAACCACAGGCAAATCAAAGTCGTCTTGGTTTACCATGACATCACCCGACAAGCCGCCTCAAAATGAATACAGCGGTTATTCACAAATCCTCTCAATTTCCTTTATCACTTCATTTGCCACATCAATTCCGGTCGCTCTTTCAATTCCCTCGAGTCCTGGAGATGAATTTACTTCCATCAATAATGGCCCGCGACCTGACTCTAGTAAATCTACTCCACCGAATTGGATGTTAAGGGCTTTACAGGCATCAATACATATTCTCTCAATATCTGCTTCAAGTTCTAGTTGATCGCCAGTGCCACCTCGATGTATATTACTACGGAAATCATCACCCTTTCCAGTTCTCCTCATTGCGGCTACTACTTTATCACCAACTACGATTGCTCTGATGTCGGTGCCTTCAGATTCTGCGATGTATTCTTGAACAATTATTGGTTGATGTAATCTCGCAAGAACATCAATTACTGATTCAGCGCTTGCAACGGTATCACAACGCATTACTCCTATTCCTTGAGTCCCCTCCAATAATTTCAGAACCACCGGGGGCCCGCCGACTGTTTTGATGCAGGGATGTAAATCAGCCGCCCCTCTTGCGTATGCTGTTCTAGGCATTGGTAATTCAACTGCGGCAAAACGCTGTAGCGCACGTAATTTATCTCTGCTTGCTGCAATACCATTGCTTGGATTAAGGACAGGAACCCCAGCAGCTTGAAATTGCCTGAGTATTGTTAATCCATGGCGAGTGATTGAAGCTCCAATCCTAGGTACAATGCAATCCATTGGCTGAACAATTTTATCACCATTGTAGAGTACAGTTGCCCCATCTGGCGATAAGTCAATTGTACACCTAGTTGGATTGAGATAACTAACACCATGGCCTGCTCGTCGGGCGGCAGCAGCCAGTCTAGTAGTGCTGTATAGTTCTGGACCTTGAGTCATGATGACTATCTCGAGTCTCCGTCCCATAACCTACCTTGAGGGGGTCATTGTTTTCAAAATGACCGATTTGGCCTATGCGTCATTTTCTAATTGAAAAATTCGATCTCTCAATTGCGCTGCCTTCTCAAATTCAAGTCTAGTTGCTGCCAATTTCATCTGTTTTCGTAGTCTATCAAGTAGCCGTTCAAGATCATCCATCATCACAGCATCATCAACTGTTGTGATTGTTCCATCTTCTTCCAAAATTGAAGATGCAACACTTGCCCACGAAGGTTGGCTAACATTACTAACAGATTCTCCATCAGAGCCCCAACCATCTGTACCAAGGTCAAATCGTTTTGCTAAATCTCTCTCATCTTTGATTTTCCCACTTTGACCTGTGGCCCCACCAACAAATCTCTTGCCACCACTACTACCTGTACCAGCAGTCCCAGCAAGTAGTTCCTCTGCTTCAATACCCATAGTTGGCAAATCTTTGACAATAGTTCTTGGAACAATATCATTTTTAATATTGAATTCATCCTGTCGTTTTCGTCTTTCAACGGTTTGTAAAATTGATGTACTCATTGCATCAGACATTGAATCTGCATACAACAATACTCTGCCATTTTCATTACGCGAAGCACGACCAATGGTTTGTAGAAGGGACCGCTAATTGCGTAAGAATCCTTGACGGTCAGCATAAAATATTGCTACTAACGAAACCTCTGGGATGTCAAGCCCTTCCCGTAAAAAATTAATTCCTACAATCACATCAATGTGACCAAGTCGCAAAGCCTTAATGATTTCAGATCTCTCAATTG
>JACNFL010000202.1 GCA_014384685.1 Methanobacteriota archaeon | reverse complement strand
CAATTTTAGGTGCTTCAATGACACTCCCAACAATTCCTTTGTTTTCTGCACCACTTTTATTGTCAAATTTCCCCATCCATTCTTCTGGTTTTTCAGGTTTGGCTGGTTGCGCTGCTGCTAACCTTGCTTTCCACAACGCATCTTTTGCTGCCCTATGTTTGAACGCTTGTAAAAGCCCAAGTGAACCCGCTAGAACTACCAGGATAGTCATTATTAAGTCATTATATTGATTCCATAAATCAGCCGCAGCCATCTCAATTTTCAACCAAACAGAATCTTCGTGAATATTTTCAGGCCGCCATGATTCAGCTAGATATTCTACTTTAGTCTCATTGACAAATATGATGTCAGGACTTAGGGTACTCTGCATTTCTACAGTCATTGTAATTGTTCCATTTGCTTCACTATTGCGTGGGATGTGCATCCAAGACCGGAAAGTGAAGTCTACTCCTGGTGGGATTTGTTCAATTTCAAAGTAACGAGGTGCCCCAGTCTCAGAACCATGTTCTGCTTGCTCAGGTGGTATAAATCCATGATTTACACTCATATCAACATGTAAACTAACCTGTAAACCATCATTTCCATTCCCTAGATTTCTCATTGTAAATGCAACAGAAACATTGTCATTTGAATCAGTACTACTCTCTACTGCTTGTAGTTCCCAATCAACAAAAGGAGCAACTCGTAATTCGATGGTTTGACTACCAATAATTTCACCTGAAACTA
Source organism: Methanobacteriota archaeon (assembly GCA_014384685.1). Next base: position 2,940 of record JACNFL010000202.1, on the reverse strand, counting down.
GTTTCAATGTGATTGTAACAGAACCATGAGTAAATGCTGGGACCATCCCTTGCACAGTTAGTGTTAGTATTGCAGCCTCCTTGGTTTCATCTTTGTTTACTACAACTGTTTGTTGGCTTAGTTCTGCGCCCAACCAACTTTCCTTGTCAACATTTATTTCAAATGAATCTTCAAAATTTCCGGTATTAGTTATACTAATTGTAGCGCTACAACTTTGTTCAGGAGATACATCACTATCATCACAATCATCCTCAACAAATAATTCGCCACCTCGTTCCCAAACTATGTTTGAATCAATAGTGATCATTACCCTCTGTGTTGGATTGTATTTGCTCCATGCCACGATTCCAACCTTCATCTGTCCAGAACTTTGAGATGGGGGATGGATATCAATATCAATAGTGGCTTGCAAATTTGCCCCTAAACCATTTCCACTCTGCCCATTTAGGTTGTGGGCGTTGAATATGGCGACCCACCATCCATCGTGATGATAGGAAATATTTTGTTCATGTTGATAGGATTGTTCTGGTGTAAATCCTGGCAACGGTAAATTATTGGAATCTAAGGGAACTACACGCGCAACCAGTTGTGCAGGGGAATTTCCTGTATTCCGAAGGGTCAGGCTCATTCTCTCTAATTTCCCCGGCTCAAAACTAAGATTACTGTTAGGAGAATCAAATTCCGCTTGGAACCATTCATCTGGTTCCAGTGTGAAATTATATTTGATCTGAGCACTATCAAGGCTGGATACTGCCGTTAACTGAAACATGTATCTCACAAAAGCGAGAGGTTCCCCATCAACAACTGGGGGAATAGTAATCGTATATTGTGGCCACCCTAACTCACCCGATGCAATAACAATTTGATTTGGTTCGAGAAAAGGAAATACTGAGCAGAACCAAATACAATCCCAGCCAACATCACTGGTAAGGGTAAAATAAACTGCGTCACTGACATTTGATCCATTCGTGATATTAATTGACATAGTCAATGGAGTATCCACAGCAGCGAATGCGTTGAGACCTGAATTTGGTCCCCAGGTTAGGTTACTTGTGTAATTAGTTGAGTTTCGTGATGTGTGAGATATCGAAGTTTCAACAAGTGTAGTATTTTCCTGATGGATAGTTTTGTCTGTTTCAAGCACAGGAAGTACTGATACAGTTAGCACAAGAAGAAGCGCTAGTATCGGTTGTAAAGGCGACCTGCGCATGATTCTCGGAATTGGTATGGTTCTTGAAGAGTTGCTCCGGCTTGTGTGTGGTACAAGTCATTTTTTGCCCCTATTCTATGATTTCAAGCACACAGTCTAAGGATAGGCACCATGTTCGCCCTGTCATGGCGGGTATATGGCCATTCAAGAAAAAGTCGGCCGAGGCCGAAAAGCAAAAAATTGTCACATATAGTAAGGACGACCATCATGCTGAGGAAATCATGGCAGATCGTAGTCATATTGAGGATGACCAATATCAAGCCGCTCTTGACTTATTGACTAATCCTCATCTTGGTAAGGAGTCTAGTGGCGAGGTTGCGAAAAGCGAAGTTGTTGCAACTGAACAAGATGAAGAAACCGTTGATTTATTGGACACAGTTAGTGCTGGCGCGACTGAAGATGAATATGAGCAGAGCGATGATGGATATTGGTATATCAAGAAAGATGATGGTTCTTTTCACCAAACAGCTCACGTGAAAGCAGACGATGGTTCTTTTAGCCCTTATTCAGAGTAATTGTAAACTCAATTTAATGGACGGGGTCCGGAATTAGTTTTCCTAGCAATCCAACATCGAACTCGCCAGCCTGAATTGGAACTCTCAGTTCAAATAAGTCAGCGATTGCAGGGTCTATTTCTCCACAACTACCAACTTTTTTGCCGTTGATTAGAATGTCAGCACCTCTTCCTTCTAACCAAGGTCCATCCCCTGATTTAATGGGCTTGTAGACAATTTCAAGTTCCTCCTGGTTAACTCCTAAATCTCTTAACAATGCTTGGGCAATACCCTTCGCACCGGTGAATCCTGTACTAACTTCTGCACAACCCCAAGCCACTCTGTCGTTGTTATTGTGGTCATGTACTACCGTTCCTAACTCATACACTCTTTGTGGTAGTTCATGGTGGCGGTTTGCTGCTAAAAGTCTGAGTAAACTTGGAAGAATGTATTGCCTCATAATCGTATGTTCAATTGTGATTGGATTATGTAATTCAGTCACATCGCCGGTACTTTTTTGCCTCATTTTAGTGAATTGGTCATCTTCATTCGATAATGTAAGTGATTGAATCTGCTGTAATCCACAACCCTGCAAACTCTCTCTGATCCTTCTGTGCAGTGTCATCTTTGCAAGTGGTTTTCCAGCGATTGTTTGCATTGAATTTGCCACACCTAAATCTTCGAACCCAATTCCTGTGGCAACTTCTTCAACCAAATCAACAGGGTGAAGGATGTCTGAGCGCCATCTTGGCATTTCAATTAGATATTCATCGCTTCCAACTGCTGCATCAGCCCACCTCTCTGAAACAAGCGGCCCATCAGTCACCACTCTTCTACGTATGAAGCGGCCACCCATTCGATTGATTGCTTGAGAAATTTCAGAATCACTAAACTCTCTTCCGAGTACATTTTCTAGTAGTGATTTTGGTAATTTATGGGTTCGTGGGGAGCCATTTGGGCAAATTGACAAATCGCCATTCCACCCTGTCAACTCAATGCTCTCTATGGTGCCGCCACGAACCGCCATGGATAGACATACAAGAAGTAAAGACGCTTCACATGCTTTCTCATCCCAACCAGTTACATCAATGAAGAAATCTGTAGTTCCTTCGGTTACAGTCGTGTGAGCACCATTGATTATTGGCGGGGATGAAAGCACATCTCCTGCAGCACATCGAATAAAAGGGAATTTTTTAAAGCAATAAAGGCGATGTGGATAATCAACACATTTGGGGT
>JACNFL010000290.1 GCA_014384685.1 Methanobacteriota archaeon | reverse complement strand
GCACCAGAGGATATTTGGAGCCTGGATTACGCTAATCACTTCTATCCTTGGGGTGGCAACGAAAAAATCCAATTCAAAGAATTCCATGACTATTTTACAATGCGAGACCGTATGATGCAATTGGCTGAGCAAAATGATAACATCATGTCATTCCATGAAGGTTTGAATGGTGGAACTAATGCTCGTGGTGAAGAAACTACGGCTGACACATACAAAGGATGGCACTATTCTCACCCCTCTCCATGGATGAAAATCACAGGAGGTGGTGAGGAACTTGAAGGCGTCTATGGTGGCGAGTGTAATGACTTCGTAGGTGATTGTGGTAATTATGAAAATATACCAGATATTCAACTTGTTGGTAATCATCACGCTCGTGAGTGGATGTCATATGAAGTCCCGATGTTTTTCCTTGAAACATTAGCCTATTATTACGGAACAGCTGGAATCGATAATGATGGTGATGGATTAATCGATGAAGATACATGGGGGGATTCTGATGGGGATGGTCAACTTGATGATGATGGTGATTGCCTTTCACTTGATCCAAGTTTCCAAGATTCAAATGGCGATGGTGAATTATGTGGGCCAGGTGATCTCGGTGTCGACGAAGATTTCCCTGAACAGCAGATTACAGATTTAGTAAACACCCGTGAAATTTATCTCATACCAATGTTAAATGTAGATGGCAATCGTTACGATCGTGAAGTGTTCTGCCCTGAACCAGCATGGGAATCATGCCCATCAGGTGGATGGAGAAAGAATCTCCGAAATAATGGGCCAGAGCCTCTTCCGGATTTAACTCAACAAGTGGATGAAGATTGTGATGGAGTTGATTTGAATCGAAATTATCAATTTGAGTGGGGGTGGCCTCTGGGTGCAACAATACCTTTGATTCCAGGGACTTGTACTCCCGCGGAAGAAGAACAGGCCGGGATTTCAAATAATGACGTTTACACTGGTCCGTTTGACACGAGTGACAACGATGGAGATGGCTTGATTAACGAAGATAACGTTGATGGAGAAGATGATGATAATGATGGTAAGGTGGATGAAGATTGGGCTGGTGGAAACTCAGAGCCAGAAACCCGATTCATCCAAGACCTTACTGAGATGAATGATGACGATGGTGATGGCGCTTCTGATTACAAAGCCACCCTAACATGGCATTCCTACTCAGAACTGGTTCTGTACCCATGGGGTCATTGTACTGGTTGCGAAACTACAGACCATGCTGAACTTATCTATCACGGCAATAAGATGGCTGAAATGACAACCTATGAAAACATGCAAAGTAGTGATCTATATCCAACAACTGGTGATTATTGCGACTGGCATTATGGTGTCTATGACTCCTATTGTTACACAATTGAAATTGGTACAGCATTCCATCAGCGTCCCGAAGATATTGATCACATCGCGGTACGTAATCTTGGTATCCCATTCTACATGGTTCAAATTTCAGATAACCCAAGGGAGCGGGCTCAAATTGGTATTCAAGAAATTGATAAAAGTCAATGGCTGATTAGTTCAGAAAATTTGTCCATTCCATCGGATGGATGGGTTCCAATCACTATGTGTATTGCACCCGATTTCCCTTTCACTAACGACCAAAATCACACTCACGTAATGTGGAGGACAGTCAAGCCAACTCGTCAACAGAGTGATTTCGGCCCCAAGGAGTGGATTGAAGCGGATTGGGAAATGACTGGTTTTGAGGAAACTCAAAACAACTGTACGCTGAAAGATAATAATACAGGAACTACCATCGTTGCAAATCTACCGGTGCCAGATGATTTTAGTGGAAAATTACACTACAAATCTATGCTCGGTACACGTTCGGGAACATTTCCATTTTCCTATCCAGAACCTGCTGGCACATATGAAGAAATCAGCATTGCTTACCGCGCATCATATGGTAACACCTTCATGGCCCTCTTGCTCTTTTTCGTAGTAATTACTGCTGTTTGGGGTGGACTTGGAGTAGCCTTGAAAATCATGATGGACAGCGGTAAAGACGAGCCTCAACTCGGTAAAAAAGAGGCACAAGGTTAGGTGATTCATTTGCAGAAAAGCAGTGATGAATTTGGCAGCCGCATAGGTTTGATTTTTGCCGCTATTGGAGCAGCAATTGGTACTGGTAACATTTGGCGATTCCCAAGAATGGTGGGTGCTAATGGCGGCGGAACTTTCTTGATTCCTTGGTTATTCTTCCTGTTCATTTGGTCGATCCCATTGGTGATTGCTGAATTCGCAATTGGTAAACGCGCTAGAACTGGAACAGTAGGCGCATTCAGAATTTTTGTTGGCCGAAGGTTTGCTTGGATGGGATTGTGGACAGCGTGGATTTCAACAGCTATCGGATTTTACTACGCTGTAGTTGCTGGCTGGTGTGTCAAATACTTCACCCTTGGAGCAACCAACGGATTGGCAAATGTTGACACTGTTGAGGTTTGGAATGCCTTTCTCACCGACCCAGGCCAAGTGATATTGTTCCAATTCATTGTTATTGCAATTACCATCATGGCAATTTGGAAGGGTGCAAAAGCGATTGAATCGGTTAACATCTGGATGATGTGTTCACTTTTCGTGATGCTCTTCACAACTCTTGCATTGGCTTTGTGGATGGACTTTTCAGATGGTTCTCTTGATGGTGCAACATTCATGTTTAGCATCCAGTGGGATCTTCTTGCTGAACCAGAGACATGGATAAACGGTCTTTCTCAATCTGCATGGTCTTGCTCTGCAGGAATGGGTATGGCAATTACCTACGCGGTGTATATGCGTAAGGATGAGGACACCGTCCTAAATGCTGCAACTATGGGATTGGCTAACAACAGCATCTCAATCATAGCAGGGTTGGCTGTACTTTCAGCGATTTTCGCAGCATCACCTGACCCACTTGCGGTAGTGACTGGTGGCAGTAGTGCAATCACTTTCTTGGCATTACCAGAAGTTTTCGCACAAGCACCCGGAGGGGCTGGTGGTAGATGGGTAATGATGACGGCATTTTTCCTCGGGTTATCTTTCGCAGCACTTACCTCAATGATTTCAACAGTCGAACTATGTGTTCGTAACTTCGTTGACCATGGAATTGAGCGTAACAAAGCGGTTGCATTTACAGCAACCGCAATTTTCCTTCTTGGTTTGCCAAGTACATTTGTTTGGCTAAAAATGGATGCAGAAGGTGTTGCATTCCCTGCATTCCTTGAAGTTCAAGACCACATTTGGGGTTATGGTCTAATGTTTAGTGGATTATTCATTGCTTTCGGTATCTGGAGATATGGCTACATCAAGTGGTGTGGTATGGTAGAAAAAGGCGAAATTGAAGGTGGGGTTTCATCATTCATTAAACATGGAATGTCTGGATTCAGAGACGATTTCATCAACACAGGCGACAACGATTTGTGGGTTCCAAGAGCCTGGGATTTCATCATGTATTTCGCTTTCCCAATTCTCTTCACGGTTCTCATTGTGTCATACTTTGGTGACTTGATTTCCTCGTTTGACCCGTGGTATACCGCGTTCAATCCTTCTGACCCACATGGTGCAGGAATCATTCTCTTGTTTTGGGGTGTGGTAGCGGCGCTGTTCATCGGTTTCAATGACTACGTGTTGACTCGCAGACCAGTTTATCTCGGTGAAGGGCATTGGATTACAGGGTTGTTTGATAGAAGCAATTGGG
>JACNFL010000157.1 GCA_014384685.1 Methanobacteriota archaeon | reverse complement strand
TGCCGCTGCACCTAGTGGCGGTGCCGCCCCTGCCGCAGATTCTGCTGCTCCCCCTGAGGAAGCCGCCGCTGAAGAAGAAGAGGAAGACACAAGTTTCGAAGGTCTTGGCTCTCTATTTGGCTGAGTTGGAAACAACAGACGACAACATCGCCCGCCGCCATACGCGGCACGCTCAACGGTGCGGATGCTCATCTCTGAGTTACATTTGATTGAAATCTCGGTCTAATTGGAGATATCGTTGCAATTGATTATCACAAATGAGCGGGAGCGAGTATCATGGCTGTGCCACGGCACCTCAAGGTTGAGACGAGTATCTCGCCTACTGATGCTGTCAGAGCGCTTCGCCAAATTATAGGTGAAGCAAATTGGTCAGCCCGTAGACTTAGTGGAAGCAGACTTATTGATCGATGGGCAGTTATTGTGCCAATAGCTCAAGCAGCAAGAACAATTGGTATCGTAATTGAAAATGGGCCTCTGAAAGATGTTGGAATGGAAGCATATAGTCACGTACAGGGTGCGGCTGGGTCCCTAACGATAGTGGAATGGCTCATCCCCAATGAACTTGAAAAAGAATGGCGTGTGTTATTCGCTCAATGGACAACACGTCTACCAAAATGCCCTTGGAAATGGACGTTTAGAGAACGTTCAACCATCGGTTTTCTCCTACCTGTTTGGAGACGCTCAAAAAGGACTTTCAAAAATCAAGGTGTAGATGTCAATAAATCTGCCTGGCCAGATACAAACTTGCCTTCTTGGCCACCTTCTGAATGGATTGTTTCTGCAGAAGAAGAGTAAACCACCTATGGTGGCACATTGATAACACAGTGGCTACCCACATATGGTTGAGGCGAGGTAATGTCAGGGCTTGAGAAATTATTTGGTTCTCAGCGAGCAATCACTATTTTGGTGGTTTCAGTTGTTTTCGCTATTGTTTTCCCGGCCTACTTTTCCTTTATGGCTGCTAATTCTGATGCTGTTGGAGGAGGTTCCTCAGGCGCAAAGGGCATGTGGCAAGTTGATTTCATTCAAGACAATATCACCTCTGATGAAACCATGAATCTTGGTGATGAAGAGCAAGGTGATTACTTCTTTGAGTTAGATGCCGGAGATATGATGATTGGACTTGTTGAAATCACCGTTAGTTGCAATGACAATGACGAACCTGGGCCAGGGGCAACAGACTCTGTTGATGTGGCAACTGATTTCTCAGGGGTAGAAGGAACGCCAGACGATGAATCTGGTAGCGGCTCTTGTAATGGAGATGCTGTTAGTTTTACAATCCAAATCACCCCTGACTGGGATGGTTCTTCCTACATAGCAGATGGCGTAAGTAAGAATGACATTGAGGCAAAATGGAATGATGGCGGTAATGGAAGTGGCGAATGGCTCACATCTGTCACACTTAATGTTCAAACACTTGGACCGGGTACCAACCCAATTGGGAACACATTGGATAGCGATGAAGACGTCACAGTCTCATGGCGAGCAGCAGTCTACTCACTAGAAATTACAGCAGTAGCCGAGGAACTCTGAAGGTGGATGCAAATGGCGCTCATCGGATTCGATGAATACCACATGGGTTCTTCCATGGCAAACCCAGAGGCTGATGGATTAACAGCGCTAGCCAAATTACTTGAAGAAAATAATCACAAATTGGAATTTATCAATACTGGATTAGATACCTTAGATAATCTTCCTTGGGATGTAATTATAATTCCATTTCCAAAAAATCAATTCAATGAAGAAGAAATGGCTTCATTACAATCTCACTTGGAAAACGGAAAATCAATTCTTTTACTAGCAGAATGGGGTGATTTATTCGGTCATGTTGACTTTCTCAATAAACTTACAACTCCATGTGGAATAGAGATTCAAAAAGACAGAGTCACAGACCATGAAGAACACGTTACTCAAAAAGTTGAGTTAGCAGGGGTTGTGCTTGGCGAAGAATCAATCCCACACTTTGTTCGAGTGCAAAATTTTGCGGACCACCCAATCACACAGGGGATTAGTGAACTGATCTACTTCTCAGGGTGCTCTCTTAGAGTGAGTGAAGGGGCTAGTGCATTGGCATCTACATCGGCATCGTCGTTTGGAGATATTGATCTAGACTCTACTCTTGATGATGATGAAATTCAAGGAGAATTACCAATCGCTGCTGTGAGTGAATTGAACGGTCGCTTAGTTGTAGTTGGAGATAGCAATATCGCCGCTAACGGTTACATTGAACAAGGCGATAATCTATTGTTTGTGCAACAAGTAATTGAATGGTTATCATTCAATATTTGAAAATGCTGAATAAACTGCTATGATAATGTCGGACCAAACCTAATATGTCATTACTTGCCGCCTGTAAACATGGTAGCCGTGTTCTTCGTTATTGGGATGGTAACTTTTGTTTTGGCACTCTTCTTGGGGAGTTTCTTGAGAATTATTAGACATTGGGAAGGAGCTGTAGTTTTCCGACTTGGAGCCTACAAAGGTGTACTATCACCCGGGATTAGGGTTGTTATCCCATTTTTAGACCGAATGGTGAGGTGGGATTTACGTCTCTTGATTAACGATGTCCCCGGACAATCAGTTGTCACTAAAGACAATATTTCTCTGACAATAGATGCTGTAATTTTCTATCGAGTCAGAGACCCTGGTGATGCTGTAAACAAGGTAACCAATGCTCGTGCGTCAATCGGAATGGCTGCAATGGGTGCTCTCCGTGATGTTTTTGGTTCAGTTCCTCTTGATGAAGTTCTCCAAGAAAGAGAGGCTGTTGCTGAAAGAATTCGAATTAATTTAGATGATGCTACAGATCCATGGGGAATTGATGTAAGACATGTGGAAATTACTGATATGCAACTACCACACGATTTGACTAGAGCCATGGCAAAGGAGGCTGAGGCTGATAGAGAGGCACGCTCAAGAGTCATCAAAGCAAGTGCTGAGCGTGAGTCTGCAAGCAAGTTGGCAGAGGCACAAGAGTTGTTTGCTCGATTCCCAGCACTAATGGAATTGCGCCGATTACAAGTTCTTTCAGAAGTTGGAGCAGAAAACAATGCTACACGCATTATGATGCTACCAGATACCCTTCTAGACATTAGTAATGGTCCTCTTGGTGAACTTCTTTCAGGAGGTGGCAAGTGATGGCTGTCTTGTTTGAACTATTTTGTGGCATCATTGTTGGATTATTTGCTGCCGCACTAATACTTGGGATAAAGGCAGCAGGAGGAATGTTTACTGCTGCTGGAGGAGAACCAACTGCACACCCACCTAGAGGTACATGGCCAAGGAGAGGATGGATTACCGTTCTTGACCAATACGAGCGTGCAATCAAATTCCGCTTTGGAAAACCGGTAAAATTGAACGGAGTCGGTTTGGCATTCCGTTGGCCGATAATCGATATGTTCCTAGCGGTAGATATACGTGACCGTCCGGAGAATATTCCTGGTCAAGTCTGTATTACTCGAGACAACGTGAGCATCAAAGTGGATGGAGTCGTGTACTGGAAAGTAATTGACCCTATGACTTCTGTATTGGCTGTTTCAGACCCTGCAACAGTAATTCGTCAGGCAACAATGTCTACTCTCCGAGTCGTAATCGGTGAATATACATTGGACGAAATGCTTTCCAAGAGAGAAACCATTGCTAGCCGAATGGAGGATATTCTTGATACCTTTTCACTACCACTTGGAATAGACATTACTCGAATCGATATCACAGATGTAGTTATTCCAACCGATATGCAAAGAGCAATTGCTCGTGAAGCAGAAGCGCAAAGAGAGAGAAAAGCAAGACTACGACGTGCTGAAGGAGAAGTTGAAGCGGTCAAGAATCTCGCTTACGCCGCTAATACCATGGCAGAGAATCCAGAACTTCTAGAATTGCGCCGCCTGCAAACAGTAGGGGAATTGGGTATGGAACAACACACACTCATTACTTTAGTTCTACCATATGATTATGGAAGATTAGGCGGTGTTGGCAAAGGAATTAAGGCATTCACAATAGAAGATAATGAAGCATTCCTTTCATCATTGAAGACTATTGATGCTGATGATTTATTGCAAACAGATGCCGATTTAAGTGAAGTTATTGAATCTGAAATCTCTGAAGCTGAGGCGCCACCAGCGATGGAAGAGGCACCTGCCCTAGTTACAGATAACCTGCCAGCAGCACCTGACTTTGGTGACCTAGAATAACATCCAACCTGAATTGAATTAGATTTCAATTACTTGTCGGATATACATGCGTTATTGATGTTAGGTTTTAGCATGAATTTTGATGACATCGTTGTCTGAAAGTTCATGATCTGAGCCAATGATTCTACCGCTTCTTGCATCTGTTGCGCGAATGAAGCCATCACCCAAATCTGTGTGAACTGCGTAGGCTAAACCTTTGGCTGTAGTACCTGAAGAGATTAACAGTGCATCGGGGAGTATTCTTCCATCACCATCAACCCAATGTGTCTCATCTTGGACAGGATAAGCAACTATTTGCTCCAGTCTCTCAAACACTACTTTTCGAAGTAGCTCATTCAAACCGGTCCCACCCATTTTGGATATTCTATCATTCAGTTCTGAAAGACCCTTTTTCTGCGCATCATTCAAAGTAGCATCTGGATTTACTTCGAAACTTGATTCTCCGGACTCATAGAAAATGGCACCAGCCTTACTAGCCCTTCTCAAGGCAAGTTCTGTTTCACCACTACAAAGTACGAATAAACCTCCAGATGATTTCACCTGGGACTGCAGATTTGAATAAGTCTCTTCATCTGCTAGATCTGATTTATTTGCAGCAATATATAGTGGGAATAGTTGGCGGCGAAGAATATCAGAAAGTATCCTTTTTTCATCATTACCCCAGACATTAATTGTTGGTAAATCGGGATTTTCTCGCCTAAAAACATCCAGTGCAACTGATACATCACTATGAGTTGCGCCGATACCAGTTAATTGGTCTGTGAGGAAATTTGTCAATCCTGCTTCGCCCTCTGATTGAATGCGACGAACCGCCTTAGCCCAACCATTGGAGATAATGCCATCAATCCACGCCGCTAATTCTTCAATCAAAAAATCATGCTCTTCACTTGGTGAGCAACCACCGGGACCTGTAGGATTCCCTTCAATATCCGTACCCCCTGAGGCATCAACCACTTGGATCAAAGCATCACAACTAGCCAAATCGGAAAGAAATTGATTGCCCCTACCACGCCCTTCGTGTGCGCCTGGAACTAACCCTGCTACATCCACTAGCGTAACGGGCACTAATCTTGTGTGGCCATTACAAGCACCGGTTCTTGGCTGACAGATACTGCCATCTCTCGCTTCATCAGATTCAACAGGCCTACCACTTTCTGCTATCTTGGTTGACAGTTCTTTGCAAGCGCAAGGTGATGTTGCTGCGGTGTAAGTCACACCAACATTTGCTTCAATTGTTGTGAATGGGTAATTTGCGATTTCAACCGTAGTCTCTGTTAACGCTGCAAAAGTAGTTGATTTGCCCACGTTTGGTTTGCCGACTAAGCCAATACGCATCTCAATTCCTCTTATTGGCGGAGTAGGGGTATTCGCTAATGGCGGTTTCCCAATCCTTGAATCAAGCGCTAAGGCGCTCAATCAAGTCAGACTTGGTTCCTGAAGTGGAAACACCTGATGCCTTAGCCAATTCAACTAATTCTCCCTTCAACATCTTTGAGAGATTAGCGGAAGTCTCGGCTGCTGGTTCTTCGTCTTCCTCTTCGGACTGTGCATCTTCTTCTTCAGCGACTTCTTCTGCTGGAGATATATCTGCTAATGAGATTCGACCTTCGGCTGATCCTCCATCTACTGTTAGAACGGTATCAACACCTGCACCTGCTGCAAGCAGGCTGCGAATTGATGTTGTACCACCTATCACCATCTGTGCAGTAGTGACATTTGCTGCTGGAGCATTGTCTGAGAGTAAAGTTCCACGGAATGAACCCTGTAACATATTTTGAGCAGCAAAGACTCCTGCTAGAGCAACACCATAGAACATGATGGCTGCGAAAGCCTGCACCTCACCTGCTCCAGCAGCGCTAACACCTGCCTCTTCTAGTGCCAAAGACACATCAGTAGCGCCGATTGAATTGTTCACATAGTCAGCGATGAATTGTGAAGTACCGAATCCAACAACCCCAACTGTTGCAAACCAGAAGGTCATCTTTGTCTTGGTACAACTGAATAAATCACGGCCAGTTACTTGTGGGAATAGCAAGTGTGCGCTTCCTAATGCAATCATGCCAATAACACCCCATAGTGCGAGCGTGTCTAGCGTTGAAGCAATGTGAGCTAATTCGTTGCCTCCACCAAATGCTGAAACAGATGCGAACAAACTACCAAATGAAATTGGAATCAAAATGATGACTCCAAGAATTGTGAATTTAACACCATAAGATTCCATTACTCTGCCGCTTGCAGTCTTGGTCAAATTGACTACTGTAGCGATTAGTGGCACTAATGAAAGTGAAAGTAGAATCGCTACCATTGCTTGCATGAAAGACCCCATAGCAGGGACTGAAGCCACCGCCCCAAGTGGGGAGAATGTTAGGAATGTACCAAACAAAGTAAGAGTTGCAAGGGAGCGACTCCAAAGTGGGACCCCTAGAGCAGATGGAATCACATGATGAGCAATACCTAGTGCTTGTGAGAGTAACCAACCACCAAACAGAACCTTGACCAATAACCACGAAAGAGTATGGTTTTCTCCTGCAAGTAAGAACATAGAAACAACACCTAGCCAAATGAAAGCGGCATAACCCATTACGATAAACCACTGCGGAATCATTACTGGTGATCCTGAGTTAGCCATCGTTAACAGATGGTTTACAAATAGTGGTAAAGCCAAGAATGTAAGTAAAATGTAGTAAACTGGTGGTAGTTCAAACCAACTGCTTGTACCGATTAAATCGGTATGTGAAAGAATTAGTCCTGCTGCAACGACTGCGCTCCAAGCAAATGCAATCAATGCAGTTGTCGCTTCATTCGCCATTCGACCACCTGTAAGGCGGCCTTGCATAGCAAATCCTGCAGCCATCAACATCATTGATAATGCGCCGAATGCAGTTACAACATGAACCGCAGCAGTAGTTTGAGCGGCGCTTGGAGAATATCCGATTGCTCCAAGCGAGTGTAGAGCATTTGGTTCGTATGCTGTCCACATACCCAAAAATGACAAGGTTGCGGCTATGATGAACCAGAAGATTCCATGAGCGAACCAAGTTTTTGCTGCCCCACCTGCTCGATCTTCCATCAGGTCAGCGGCTGGGCCAAGTCCCTTTCCAAGCATGAAGGCAGAGATATCACGAGCAAATGAGCCGAATGGCCCAAGACCTGTGATTGTCAGATACCTAACAAAAAATAGCCAAATAACGTATGAAATGAATAATGTTCGTATTTCCATGATATCACCTCATTCTGCAATAGACTCCCCGACTAACATCGCTAGTAACATTGACAACCCTAGGATAATTCCTGCGATAAAGAACCAAACAACACTACTGCCTAATTCACTGAACAAAGGAAGTATATCTCCAAGCCCAGGGAAAGGATGGTTTGGGTAAAGTACCCCATACAAAATCATAAACGCAAAAGCACCAACTAAACTCAATGTCCAAACAGCTGTAGATGCAGCGGGCTCTTCTTGCCCCTGCGTCATTTCGGGTAGTTCACTCATCACTTCACCACAGATTGCCTTTAGGCAATCTTTCCGAAACGAAAGTTGTCCTTAAGCATTAGGAGAGAAGAGGTGATAAAATTAGGGTGACATTAGAGATTCTTCTGCAGGCATTCGACGGTCTAAACCGACTCCAAATGGAGAGGGGATTGTACCATCTAACTCGATTTCAGTAGCCCAAATTTTCTCACACTCACAGGTTAGGCCGGCAAACTCTTGCAAGTCTCCTGAAACCGAATAGCGTTCGATTGCAGCAGCAACATGCTTGTCGCATTTGCCGCAGTTATGTGCACCACGGACGCGGCCTGCTGCAGTTGGATGAACTATCAAGCGGCCGGGAACAGAATCAACTTGGCGAATCATCTCAACTAGTGACCATAGCCATGGAGGACGGTATTCGCGGTTGCGGAAAAGTCTCTCAACTATTGTACCGCGTTGGATATTCATTGGATTGACGCTGACTTCATCAGAAAGTGGCCCTACTTCACGTATCCATTCAATACAATGTTTCAATGAATCTCCCTCTGACATGAATGGCGGTTTGAATAGCAAATATGTCTTGACTTCTAATTCGTTAGCCCGGAGAGTATCAACGGCTTTGAGCCATTGTTTTGTTGAAAATCCCTTGTTACAATGGAATTTGAGTACTTCATCGTCCATTGCTTCTAGCCCAATAGCAACAACACATCCTGGGTGTAAGTTCGCTACCCACGCCATTTTTTCTGGTGTACACATTTCGGCTCGTGCTTCAACTATCAGACGTAGACCCCTTTCACTGGTCTCTCGAAGTATCGCCTCTTGCCACTCTGGAGGGTTTTCACGGTCCTCAAAAAATGTCCCCGATGTGTAGACTTTGATTACTTCTGAGCCCTCAAAATCGTTAGTTTGATCTTTGGCTGACTGCCACTGTGCCATCAAATTGTCATAGGTTACATCGTCTCTTACATCGTTAAAATAACCACAAAAAGTGCAACCTGAATTCCACCACCAAACACAACCTTTGGTTCGGAAAATAACTGTAGTCGCTTGGCATACTGTACCATCGGGCAAACATTCTGGTGTTGTGTAAACTGTTGCTAACTCGTCAGCATCCCAAGATTCTCGCTTGCGAATTGAACCAGGTGTATTTTCTGGAGCCTTGACGAGATGATGAATTTTAACAGCCTCAGTAGAACTCGGCATGATTCCAGCGGAGCAAGGTGAGGATTGTTCAGCCATAGTGCTCAAACTTGCCGGCACACCACCCCCTCATCAATCTGCCCTTTAGTAAAGAGTTGACATAATCATGCAATACAATAATCAATGCAGGGTGTAATGCTAAGAGGGATGCTCACATGTGAGGTAGCATGACTGATGGTGTGTCTGTATCAAAAAGCGAAATTGAGCCTGCAGTTGTTAAACAAAGTCTTCAAGATATGAATGATGAAGATAAGAAGGCTCTGAAGGGTTGGTATTTCTTTGACTGGGCAAATCAAGCCTATGCGCTCACAGTGATGACAGTCATTGCTCCAGCATTGATGGCCGGTTTGTACAACTTGGCTACAGGAACTCAATCTGGTGATTCGTTCTATGCGTTCGTGCTGACATTTTCAATGATATTTGTTGTTCTTACTGCTCCCGCTTTAGGCGTGATTGCTGATCGAATGCCAATCAAAAAGAAATTGCTGAAATGGTATACTGTTGCCGGTATTGGATTCACTGCATTGATGGGAGCAGCCCCCTATTTTGGTTCACAAGGATACATCGTTCTAGCGTTGATGTACACTATTGGAACCATTGGATTCACTGGTGGTAATGTCATCTATTACTCATTCATGCCCTATCTAAGTGATAGAGAAAACCAAGACCAAGTCTCAACTTGGGGATACATGTATGGATTCATGGGTGGTTCAATGCTACTCATATTCCATCTTGCTATCCTAATGATGCCTCAACTGAATTGGGATACGAACTTCAAACTTGCAGTGATTTTCGTCACTTCCTCATTGTGGTGGTGGGGCTTTGGTGCATTGATGTTCAAGTGGACTCCTGAACCTGAAATCGTCTCTGATTTGGAATGGGACGGTTTGGGGAAAAACAACTTTTCTAGATTTGTAGGGGCTGCCAAAATTGCTTATGGACAAGTTGCAACTACAGCAAGAGAAATCAAGAAATTCAAAGTTCTTGCTATGTTCCTAATCGCTTACCTGTTATTCTATGATGGCGTTAACACCATCGCTAGCATGGCGAGTGCTTTCGGAGAATCCGTGTTACGTATTGACCAAAGCATGAATATCATGTTACTTCTCACTGTCAACATTGTCGCTATTCCAATGACTTTTGTTTTTGGTAAACTAGCTAATGTAAAGGGAACAAAATTTGCCTTGATGCTAGCGCTACTCATCTACTGTGGTGTAGCAGTCACTGCAGCGGGATTTGCCCCCTTAGAATTAAAGGGAGAAGAAAATGCAGAGCGCTACGATTTCCAATTTGAGTGGAATGAAGAAACTGAACGTTACGAGATGACCACTCTCTATGATCGAGGGTATGAAAATTGGATTGGTGAAAAATCAAAGGGAGATGATGCCTTCCGTGATGCCTTCCAAGAACATTTTCCTGAACCTGATTACAGTGTAGAAGAGGCTGGAGAAAGCACTCTAGGTACTGGATTGATGGTCTGATTGTTCATCTTAGTGATGGTTGTGTTACTTGGTGGTGGCATCATGTGGTTACAAGAGAGAAACATGGGGTGGATGGGAGTTATTGCAGCATTATTACTCGTTGGCGCCGGTATATTTGGAGCATCATTCCTTGCAGATCAAGCAACAGTATCAGAAGAGGATGTCAAGACAATAACAGAAGAAGATGCGGTTGCATTGGTCGCTGCTTTTGATGATACAAGCGACCACCGATTCTCAATCATTATTGTCGGTGGGAATGAGAGTATTGCCGGTTCTTCAGAGGTAGGAGATACACATCCATCCGTCATTGAACAAGGTGGGCCTGTTGATTGGTGGGCCACTACAATGCGCAATAATGTCTGGGCCCCACTAGGGCTAGGCGTTGCAATGCAATGGATAATCCTTGGACTATTTGTCGGATGTGCTATGGGTTCAGCCGGTGCGCAAGCCCGCTCAATGTTCTCACAACTTACCCCGAAAACTCGGACATCTGAATTCTTTGGTTTCTTTGGTTTCCTAGGGAAATCAGCTGCAATGATTGGAACATTCCTCTACGGTATTGCTAGCACTGCTGCTGGTAGTCGTGTAGCAATTTTGACGGTTACCGTAGTCATTCTTGCGGGAACTTATCTAACCAGTAGGATTGACCTTGAGGAAGGAATACGTGTTGCTGAAGAAGAGGATGCACGCGCTAATGGAGAAATACCGTTAGAGTGAAAACGCGGTGAAAATTAATTCACATTGAATAGCGTACGCCATCAACAAACAAAGAAGATTCATTCTTCTTCGCTGACTTCAACCGCTGCTTCAACTTCTGCTGCAGCATCTTCCGCTGCAGCATCTTCCGCTGCCTCTTCGCTACGGGCATCCATAGCTTCCTGCAACTTTTCGTTGATTGCTCTCTGCATATGTTGACTCTTGCGTTCTGCTTCTACAGCGTTTTCAATCATCTCATAGCGATTCTTAATTGCCTTGTTGAGGTCTTCAAAAACACGCATGTGGTCAACATACCAATCGTCACGTGCTTTGAGTTCAGCAACTGCTAGACGAAGGTCGTTATCCAACTCTTCTGCGATTTCGAAAACACGGGTCAAACGTTCTTTTTCCCTAGTGAATTTCTCTTCCATCATCTCAAGTTCTGGCTCAAGATGATCAACCTGCTTTCCTCTCTTGGCGCCGGTTAACTCCAAATCTCGGATTCGGTGGTCTTTTTCACCAAGTAATTGCTCATATCCTTCACGTTCGATTTCTTTGTCAATGACTTCTTTTTCAAGGACTTCAATCTCGGCTTTGAGTTGAACAATCTCCTTTTCTGCCTGCTCAAAGGCGCTAAACACCTTAGTGACACGTTCTGTCTGTTGCAACAATTCCTCCTCTAGTTGGCGGAGGCGAACTTCGGGAGTAATCGTACCTTCATCGTCTTCTGACATGTTCACCACTGACATACCCCACTCGCTTGCCCTTGATATATCCGCCGCCCCATAGGGGCGGCTAAGTGCCGGCTGTAAATGTGCCAAATATTGGCTAAATCATTAATTTGACATGGATGCAATCGCAGCAGCAACACATTGGGTTAGATGCTTGACTGTTGGGATGTGTAATTTCTCATCAGGACCATGGGCATTATTCCCCGGACCTGCACATCCTGTGACTAGAAAACGAGCACTTGGATAGGACTCTTGCATCATAGCCAAAAATGGAATTGTGCCGCCTTCATAAAACGGCATTGAGGCAGCACCAAAGGTCTTCAAACTGCCTTCACTAAATGCCGCGGCAATTTCAACTGGCATTGGTGGCGCAGCAAACCCATTTGCTGCTGTTTCTGGGTCAAATGTCACGTGTGCACCAAACGGTGGGTCTGACTCCATTAATTCTTGTAATTTAGCAGAAGCCATTTCAGAATCAACACCAGGTGGAATTCGCACGCTTAATTTGAGAGATGTATGAGTGCGAAGGACATTTCCAGCATTTGCAAGGGTTGGCATTCCTTCAGCACCGGTTATCGAAAGTGTTGGCTTCCAATTTTGTGCTAACAACGCTTCAACCAAATCCTCATGTTGAGGGCGTACACCATCTAAAAATGGGAAATCCGTAATCAAAGCTTCACCTAAAACACTTACAATTTCTGCTGAATCTTCCCGTAATTGGTCTGAAATGTCAATATGAAGCCAATCGGGAATCAATTCACCAGTTTCTTCATCTTCTAAACGAGAAAGCAGTTGACGAGTGAGCCTAAACGATGATGGAATAACCCCACTAGCCATACCTGAATGCACTCCTTCTGAGGTTACACTAACTGTCAGTGTGCCACCAACTAATCCGCGTAGGCTCTCGGTGACCCAAATGCGCTCATAGTCACCCAATCCTGAGTCAAGAACAACCACCAAATCAGGAGTACCAAGATCTTCTTGAAGTTCTTCAAGGTAGTAAGGGAGATCGGGTGAACCACTCTCTTCACAGGTTTCAATGAGGAATGTGCAACTTGGGTGAGCCATGCCTTGGTTTTGTAATGCCATCAACGAAATGAGGCCACAGTATCCACCATAACCGTCGTCCACTGAACCTCTTCCGAACAGCCACGGGTCTTCTCTAACAGGAATCCAGGGGCCTTTTCCTTCTGACCAGCCAGTGAACTCTGGCTGTTTATCTAAGTGAGAATAGAACAGTACTTCGCCGTCACCAGTGCCAGCTACTTTGAGCAGTAAAACTGGAGTTCTACCTTCTAAACTGTGGACTGTTGCTGTTAAACCGTCAATTTCTATTGATTCAAGCCAACCAAGAAAATGGTCAATTGTCTTGTCTAAATGGCCGTTTGCTTGCCATTCTGAATCAAATGCAGGAGATAGTGCTGGAATCTTGATGAATTCTTCTAAACTTGGTAGTGCTGAATCTTCCCATATCTTTTCAGTGAACTCCGCCATCTTATCCCAATCAATCGCATCGGTTACGCTCATACCTACGGCCAAAGGGTAATACCCATTGAATCATCGGTTGGAAAAATTTCCAAAAATCGGTTAATAGATTGGCGAACAGCAATTATTTCAAATCAATTTCATCTGATTCTACAGCCCCTAAGGCAATTCCATTTGGAGCACATAGACGGATGTTGCCACGATAGTACGGGCATTGACGGCATGTTTGCTCTTCTTCAATCGGTAATCTAGGGAAGTTCACTTCGTCTCCTTTCTCCTTAACTTCAACCAAAGCAAGTTGTTTGATAAGGTCATCAAATTCTTCGCCGATTTGCTCAAATTCTTCTTCAGTCCATGAAATTAGTCTGCCTGTTGAAGCAACTAAAATGCCTGGACGTAGAACCTCTCTTGTAGCCATTCCAAGTGTTTCTCTCATCGCTTCTTGTCGTACAAGGCAAAGATGGTAGAGGTAGAGTTGCATCCTGTAATGAGTCAATAATTCCAGTTCAGCTGGTGTACGAATGATTTCATTGTCAGGGTCTGATGGGATCTCGAAGATTGTTCCTTCAACATCATCAGGCTGATTGAGTATTGAAAGACCTCCAGTAGTTTTCAAATCAATTGCTCGAATCGTGTTATGAGATTGGCCATCTGTTTGGCACAGCACCAAATCAGCAATTCCATCCAACTCAAACGTCAGCGATGTTATTTGTTCTACAATTTGGTTTCCAAACGGACTCCAACGATGTTCCATCACATCACTGAGTGGTTGTTCAATGTTGACAAGGAAGGGCCACTCTGTCCTCAAACCTTCAACATATAATCCATCAATTGTTGCACCTTGAACGAGTCTCCCCAATTTACCATTAAGTAGGATTTCAGCCATTTTATTCAACATTTCAAACGCTAAATCTCTATCTGCAGAGGCAGGGAGAAGTTCGTCAAGCACTTGAGAAATTAGGGTTGGTTCAAGCATCATATTTGGTGAAGGAGATACCCATTGTTCGGAAAGTGGGGTAGATGGCTGTTCACCTGAAATACCAGGGTTGGGCAAACCAAGTTCAACCAAACGATGGAAAAGAGAACCGAGTTCATTTGCAGCAAGTGGGGTGTAATCACCTGATGGCGTTTCATCACCTCTAGGAACAAATGGCAATTTGACCGGTTCGCTTGAAATTCCGACGTATTGACTAAGCCAATGGCGACGTACGCAGGATTTTGCTGAGTCAAGCGTATGTGGTGCAAGGCGTAATTTTCGTTCAGCCTCCCTAGGAGGGGCGAGGTCAATTGTTGCAGGATTCACCAATCTAGCGCTCTCTTGTAGACGAGTGTACTTCACTAATGGTGAGAGATGTTCGCGCTGTGGCAAGATAAAATCGGGGTGGTGATAGATTTTCAATGACGGTAGTAAACTAGGTGCCAAATAAGGCATAGTCATCATTTCACTGGGTGAAATTATCACCTCACCTTTAGCCCGGAATGGCAACGGTACTGGAAGAGAATCATCGTCATCAATTAACCAAGGTGCTGTTAGTAAACCATCCCGCCTAGCGGCTTGTCGAATTGCTTCAAGCCACATCCAACCAAACCTTGGAGTTGGTTTGTGGCCCCATGAAATGCTAATTTCACCCTTATTTTGGTTGATTGCAGAGTTCTTCGGTGCACCAGCCAGAATCAGTAAATCTTTCACCCTCGTACAAGCAACATAGAGTAAACGTCGGGCTTCAGCTTGTACTTGAGAGGTAAGTACTTCCGTTGAAAGACGCCAACTACCACTATCTATTGCATCTCTACTTTTCCATGGTTTAGAGCGGGGTGAAAACATCTGTTCAGATACCAAGATGTTATCGCGCCTTGATTGACCAAGGTTACTTTGATTTTCGGAGAATATCCCGCAGACAATTACTACCTTAGATTGCAATCCTTTGGAACCATGAATCGTCATCACTCGAACAGCATTTGAAGCAGGCATCGCTTCGCCTAGAATCAGTTTTCCTTTGATTGATGATAACATATTGATTCGTTCTGCCAAGAGTACTGGGTCGCCTCCTGCTTCTGCCATTTGTGAGCGGATAAGAGACAAAAATTGCTCTGCGTATTGTCTATCCACTTGACCTGGGTATGCAATCAGCAAGTCTGAGTGGTCTACCGTTTCTTCTAGCATAGGAACTATTCTATTACAGTCAGCGAGCTGTTTCCAGCGTTCAAAAAGTGCCCTTTGGGCATCGCTAACTGCATGAGATTGTAATCGTTCTAGCAAATCAGATGAACCATTGCTGTCAGAAATGAAATTCTCTAACTGAGAATCATTGAATCCAACCAGTGGTGTCCTAACAAGTGTTGCTGCACGGCTTACATCACCTCGTCTTGCAGACAATTGAAGGAGAGCCGCTAATGAACTCACAACGGGTTGCTCAAGTAAGCCACCGTCTTGGTCCGCTAACGCTGGTATTCCAAGGTCGTCAAGACGGCGGATGAGATCATACATGTGAGTTCTTGCAGGCATTAATACCATGATATCTCGTGGTTCAATTGGCTCAACATCATGGATTTGAGTTACATTGTCTTCTTCAGATTGCTCTGAATCATCACCACCCTGAGCTGTTAGAACTGATGGCGCCACACCATCAACCATAGCCCGGATTCTGGCAGCAACCAATTCATGTTCAAGGTGAACTTGTTTCGCATCCGCACCCAACTCAAATGGATCTAATGGAACCGCCAAATCTGAACTGGGATCACTTGCTTCTTCAGTAGCAATTGGTAACAACCATTCAAGCCCACCATTTTCTTTATCTCTGTAAGCCCGTAAATCCTTAGGTGAAGCATACCAATCACCAGGGAATAAGTTGTGCCTGTCATCAAAAAGATCAATCCACCATTGATTCATCGTCAATAGCAAGTCTTGACAAGTTCGGTAATTTGTGACAAGGTCAACATGGCCTTGAGTACGGCGAATTACATCAGTATGCTCTAATCTTCTATCATCATCTCCTCGGTCAAATTTTATCCACGCTTCTTCGGGAATAGGGCGATGATTGACGTATTCAAGACCGGTGACAAAACTACTGATGTCCACTAATCTTGGATCACGTGCAGAATCTCGACGGCGTAGTGATGGTTTCATCAATAATCTTGATTCTGTAGCATATTCGTGCTCATTGATAGCCCTAAGATGGACAGTGTATCTTGCCATACCACTCACTTGGGCTTGACGGAAACCGTAGATGCTCTGCTTTTGGTCACCAACCCAACAAACAGTGGGTTGCCAAGGTGAATTTGGTGGTTCGGGGTCACCTTCTTTCTGCTCTCTCTCTCCCCATAGTCTTGAGAGGAGTCGCCACTGTTGATTTGAGTTATCTTGGGCTTCATCAATGATGAATGCTCGGAATCGTCTTCGTATTGTTTTTAGAACCTCGTATCGCCTTACCAAATCATCTTTCACAAGTTTCATTGGATATTCTTTATGGCGCTCTGAAATTTCACCTTGCTCTGGTTCACCACACAATTTTAGTGCTGTAAAAATGTGCTCATCGCGCCAAGGTTTAGAATCATCAATTGCATTAAGTGCAGAAACAATATCTCTAGGATACCATCTTGAACAAATTCTTGGACAACGAGCAAGAAGTAAATCCTCAGCCGAATCTGATACATCAGAATGGTCATGTAAACCCTCTAAAAGACGTAATTCAGTCAACACATCTTGAGAGGCTTTGTGGACGATTAATAGGTCTGAAATAATGCGTGCATCGCAATCAGCGTCAAGAGCCAAAGGCGCATCACTAACATAGGTAGGGAATGGGTCTGAGATTCTTTGCAGATGGACATCAGAGTCTGCAGGACAACAGGGTGGACCTGCTCTAGGGTCTAGTAAATCGGCAATTGCTGCACAAGCTCGAACTCTCATCCCTTCAATTGAACCATAGAGTGCTTTGGCGCGATTCTGTGCATCAACCATGCTTGCTTTGATTTCATCACGAATTGCTTTGTCTTTGATTGAACCAAGCGCGTTAACACCCGATGGCCAACCATCGCCCTTTGGTAGAAGGTTTCTCGAGAACACAGATGGCATAATTTTCTCAATTGAGGCCATGCTACATGTTGCTAAAGTAAAATGACGAATCCACAATAATTGGTCCCACAAATCATCAGGTACACCCGCAGCAATCAGTGTATCTAGAGCATTTACTCTAGTCTCATTTTGGAGTGCTTCAACCAAACCTAGGTCTGCAGAGCGCTCTTTTGCAGCAGCCAACCAATCATCACCAATGGTATGGAGAGTTTGAGCAAAATCACTAATTTCCTGTACCTCAATATGTGAAAGGAAACTATGGCGGAGTGCTTCTGCATTAACAACCCCAGAATGCGATTCCAATGACCTGCGAACCGAGTCTACGAAAATTGAATTATGGAGTAATTTAGCAACTATTTTTTGACTACGAGAGCGACCACCCATTTGATGTGAAAGTCGGTTACGAGCCCTGATGAATTCTTCAGGAGTAACAGAATTGATTCGCAGGTCTCCCGCGTGTTTTTCGTTACGAATCCGCCAAAGCGAACTCATTGCCCGTTCCATCAACAATGCTCGTTGTGCATCAGACATCTGCTGATGAGTTGGTCTATCACCAAGTAGACTACGATGAGCCGACACCAATCGATTGAGAAATGAGTCAATAGTACCAATTGGAGCCTCGTCAAGCAACATTGTCAACTGTTCAATCAAACCTTCGTTACGGATACGTGGATCATATCGGAAGCCATCTCTTTCACCTCTAGGGCCAGAGCGCAAGCGAGCAAGTTCGGTGCGCATCCTGTCACGCATTTCTTCTGCTGCTTTCACTGTGAAAGTCAACACCACAACTTCAGTAGGTAGCAAACCACGCCACTTCACCATGTCTTCCCTATCTTTAGCAGCGGATTGGAGTAAACCCCCACTAAAATCAACCTCACGTGGACCTGCTGGAAGCAGCCTCGTCGCCCTTTGGTCTTCTGAAAGATAGTGCTCCAAAACCCTTTGAACAATTGTAGCGGTTTTTCCAGTACCAGCACCTGCGTCTAGGACGATGTGCATGTCTAAATTTAACCCAAGTGTTTGACCGCGATTCAATTCCATTTGCGATCACCCCCAACTGTAGGAGCCAATCCACAAGCTTGTTTCACCGAACAATATGTGCATGTGAGGTCGCTTGGCGTAGGAACTACTCTACCTTTTTCAGACATGTCCCCAATGCGTAAAGCAGCCGTCAAACGATGGCGCATCCATGCTCGAAATGGATTACTGGACGGTGGTTTGTTACTTTCATTTGGCCGACGATAAAGAGTTTGTGTGGTGCACTCCACATTTCCGATTCCTAGGCTTGAAAGATGAGTTTGGAACTCTGGGTCCGCCTCAATGTAAAGCCCACTTTCTTCACCAACCTCAGAGATTCCAACACCGATTACTCTGTCACCAGGGTGTGTAACCTCCCATGCTCGCGCATACAAAGCGAGTTGTACACCTTCTAGAAGTTCTCTGGAATGGCGGTCTCCTGATTTCCCTTTACCTGGGCCTTCAAGGGATTTCAAGTCTCTAATTACAACTAGGCGTTGTGCATTCCAAGATTCTCCTAAATCAAGGTCAAGAGGGCATTCTACATCTTCACCCGATTCATTGACAAAATTACCACCTGATTCCGGAAATGGAATTAATTCCACTCGGTCAATAGTTCCCCTCAAACGGATTCCAGATGGTACAGATTCGCCTGATTCCGGTAATTCCAACATGATTCCTTCCTTCTTTACGTCACTAGTTAGTGGCCATTCAATTGCTAGAAGTGCGCTTGAATCGGCTGCTAATTCTGATTCTAACAAGCGGCCAAAGCGGCCGCTTGCACCGGCTTTTCCATCCTCATCAAGAGCCGCTTCATAGGCTTCAAGATTCAGCCCCACAAGATCAAGTCGGCGTACTGTTGCAATAGCATCTGAATGGCGTAACCACAGCGCTCTCT
>JACNFL010000294.1 GCA_014384685.1 Methanobacteriota archaeon | reverse complement strand
AGAATATTGTCCAGCAAGAGGGCATAATCTAGAGGAGTGCCCTATTTGTTCTTTGATCTAAAAATGTTTTAGATTTGATGCATCAGTATTAGTATGGCATCCCCGACCACAGGCCATGAAAACCGAATTGAGCAAGGGTGATATCGCTCCTGATTTCACCGCTATATTGACTGATGGAAGTGAAGTAATACTTTCTGAGATGCTAAAGGAAAGTGGAGTAATTCTGTATTTCTATCCGCGTGATAGCACTCCAGGTTGCACCACTCAAGCGTGTGATTTCCGTGACAACTTTGATTCTTTGAAAGAGGCTGGTTGGAGAGTAATAGGAGTCTCTAAGGATTCAGCAAAAAGCCATACTAAATTCATTGATAAATATGGACTTCCTTTCGATTTAATAGTTGATAGTGAAACCGAATTACATCAACTATACGGCACATGGGCTGAGAAGAAACTCTACGGACGGACATTTCTTGGTAGTCTCCGCTCTACATTTGCTATCAACCAAGATGGGACTTTAGCTTGGGTTGGATACAAAGTAAAGGCCAAGGGCCATGTTGAAAGAATCATGAATGACCTAAATTCCTAGGGTTTCACTAGGATTATACCTTTCAAAATGATTGTTTTATCCACATTGTTCAAACGCAATGCTTGAATCAAGGGACTGTAAGCAGTAAGTCAGGTGATAGTGTGGGAGCGGACAGCGAGGAATTGAGCGGTAAACGCCATGACCTTGGCAACGGTTCAGTAGCATGGGGACCTTGCCACATTGGAAATGAGGTTGTTATTGGCTCTGATTGTTCAGTTGGCGCCCTAGCCCATGTTGGAAGTGAAGCGATATTGGGTGACCGCGTAAGAATCCAAGGAGGAGCGTATGTTGCATCTATCTGTGAATTGGGTGATGATGTTTTTATCGGCCCAAATGCAACGCTTCTAAACGACCGCCACCCACCAAGTCAAGACCGCAGAAAGTGGCTCCCTGTAATTGTCAAGGATGGAGCAGTTATTGGTGGAGGGGCAACCCTGTTACCCGGAATTACAATCGGTGAAAGGTCAGTTATTGCCGCTGGATCGGTTGCTACAAAGGATGTGCCAACAGGTCAGGTATGGGCTGGAAATCCTGCTCGTTATATGATGAGTAGAGATGAATACGAAGCAAGTAGAATAATAATTGAAGGAGATGAGAATTGATGAGTGAAGATGAACTGAATGAACAACAGAAAAAAGATGCTGTTGCTGATTTCCTGCGCCGTTGTATTGAATACGCTGATGAGACCATTGCCAAAAAAACTCAATCCGCTGATGACCCTGAGGGGCTAGAAAAGTGGGTCGCTTACAGAGATTACACAGATTATGCCCTGAAAGAGGTTGAAGCAGGAGACCTCAACCATTGGTTCACACAAAATTAGATATCAATCATTGATACCAAGGTGATGAGAAGTAGTATCAACAATAGAACCTGCACCAGGTACAAGCAGGAGTGTTTCGGTGCTATCAAGGGAAAATACAGCAGCACCAAGCCGTTCTGACATCCCTCCAAGTTCTCTCCTGCAAGCATCTTGTTGAGCAGTCATATGTTTGAGGTCACGCAAATCTACCACAACCATGTCTCCTGAGACTAGGCGTTGAGAAATTCCGTGTACAGGAAGGCGATGTAACTCATCTGGCTCAATATAACGAATCGCACGATTGGCTCTTCGTAATTTGCTATGTGTCCATAATTGCCACTTTTTTTCACCTAAATCGTGGAACTTACCACCTGTGAGGACCTCGACTTCGGATGTATCCATACTCGGTATTTCTTCTATTTCTCGGTCAGCCAATTCATTTGCATGTGCCTCACTCTCGTTAGGGTCGGGTAGACCAAAAAATGAGTAAATGTTTGACAATTCCGTCACCAAATCCGGTTGCTTCCATAATCGCTCCACCCTCACACCCTTTGAGGGTGATGCAAAATCATAGGGCTGAAGAATGGTTTTCATTCTTCTTCTGATTCTGCGGAATCTGATTCTGAAGTATCGCCTTCAAAGAAGTTGATTTCATCTTCACCGCCTTTCTTCGCCATAGTTACGCCGACAGCGACCATTGCCAAAACAACGATGATCAGTACAACCAACATATTACTGACTCCAGCAGTTTCACCCATCATACCTAGGAAATCCGACTTACCTTCCGTCACGTAAATTATGATGTCTTTGGTAGAACTTTGTTCCTCATCATTAACAGTCAGGCGAATGTGTTTTTCACCAGGTGTGTCAAAAGTGTGGCGCAATGGGCTAGTTGCTGAAGTAAAAGTGTCCATGTCATTGGCAGGGTCTCCATCTCCATTAGAATCGGTATTAATATCCAAATCCCAAATAAACATCAGTAAAGACATATCAGATTCGGTGTCACTTGTTTTTGTAGTCCAGATAACTACTTCCTCACCGACTAATACTGAAGTTTTCTCAGCCTCTAATGCTGCTTTCGGGCGTAGATTTACCACGTTCACATCAACTAATGATTCAGCAACATCACCATCATCATCGGTGACATGGAATCTAATTTTATAGACACCTGCTTCTGGCCATGAATGGCTGATTGAATCGCCTGTATAATCGCAATCATCGTTGTTGACTAGATTATCGTCTGCATCATTTTCAAGGTCAATATCCCAACATACTTGCAGACTATCAACATCAGATGGAGTATCGGAGTAAAATCCTGTGAGATTAAACAAACGGTCTTCGCCCACAGGGAATTGAGCGCTGAATGGCTCGGATGTAGGCGGTACATTGTTTACCATTACAGAACCTAGAATCATATCACTAGTCAAACCATCATCATCTACAATTTGTAAGTTGATTGTGTGACTTCCTGATTCCGTCCACAATACTTGAATCTCTGAATTACTACCTATTGTTGATTCTGCCCATGTAGCATTGTTGTTACTACTTGGATTCCAATTCCAAGTGAGGGAACTTTGGTCATTCATGGTATCAACACCATTGCCAATCAAAGTCACCTGTTGATCTTCATCAACTTGCCAAATTGCTGGGGCTGGTTCGTCGTTATCTGCAGTTCCACCTGACATTGTCATTACTGGGTCGCGAGGAGCTATGTTGCCTACTTGGAGAGAAAACTGAGCAGTTGTAACTGCACCATCATCATCAGTCCCATGAACTTCCATTAGGAACTCACCCTCCTCAATAGGGGTAACTGTGCAAAGCATTGTGATTGGCCCTTCATCACAAACGTAAGCAACCCCGTCAGAGCGCTTAGGAGGGTCCCACAACAAAGCGAGGGGTGCGTTTTCGTCAAGCGTATCTTGGTCACCACTGTCAAAGGCGTTGAAAGTAATACTAGTTTCAGAGAGAATCGCAGTTTCTAGTGATGTGATGTTAATCCATCCTGGGCGGTTTACAATTTCAATATCCATTGAAGTTTGGTCATTGTCGTTTTCTTCATCTGAGATAGTCAAATCAATATGGAAAATACCGTCATCCGACCAATTCACCAACATCAAACAATCTGGTTCTTCATATGTTCTGAATTTATTTTCCTCAACTTCTACACTAAATGTACAGTGTATTGTACCACCATCTGCATCAGTGCTTCCTGTCCCATCTAACAAAATTTCTGTGTAAGTTGTTGTCGGTTCCACCACTGCTAATCCAACAACAGGAATACTGCCGATGAAAATCTCAAAAGTTGCCATATC
>JACNFL010000291.1 GCA_014384685.1 Methanobacteriota archaeon | reverse complement strand
CGTCTGGGGATACTTCGCTGCATAAAGGGCAGGTTATTCCTGCCTCTTCCTTTGCCTTACGCCAGCGCCCGAACATTTGCCTCGTTCTATATCCGCGCACGATTAGGGTATAATACTCACCTTCTGATGTATAGTTGATTCATCCGCCTACGGCGATATTTCACAATTGGAAGGTTGAAAGACAACAGATGGCCCGCCTAAAATGTGGCAGATGGAAAGCGGGGTGACGTTCGACGTCTCAAACCGGGTGATGGTTCAGACTTACCTTCACCCACACTTGATGGTGAAACCACTCGTTTCATCCGTGCCCAAGATTTTCATAACCGCTATTCTCGATTAATCACTTGGGAACTTGAAGATGAAATGGCACAAGTTGAAGAGCGGCTGCGCCATTGGTCTAAGCAAAAGTTGGTAGAGCATGGCTACACACTGATTGGTGTAATAGCTAGAAATAGCGGCTGGTTATTTGGTGATAGAGTAGTAAAATTCTCTGCCCAAAAAGGACAGAATCTAGGTAACCATAGGTTTTCACAAGGAGATATTGTCACAATATGCCGTAATAATCCACTAAAAGAAAGTCCTATTGAAGGAATTGTTCTAACCCGAAAACGTAACTCTATCTCGATTGTTGTTTCAGAAAACCTTGAGAAAGTTCGTACTGGAACTTGGCGAATTGATCGAGGGGCAAACAGAGTTGCCCATGATAGAATGCAGGACGCACTCCGTGAAATTCTTCGAGATGACCCTCCAACAACACTCTCAGACTTACTACTTGGTAAACCAAGAGACATTAATGATTCAGCCAAAATGAGGCCTGAATTTCGCGGCGTAAAATGGCGTGATGTCTATACTCCAAATGAACTAAATAAAAGCCAAGGAGAGGCTTTTGAAAAAGCCATGACTTCTAGACTAAGTCTGATTCAAGGACCGCCTGGAACAGGTAAAACCCATACCGCTGTAAGGATTCTTCAAGGGTGGGCAAAGCAAGGCACTGGTCCAATTTTAGCGACTGCTGACAGTAATGTAGCAGTTGATAATCTGCTTGAGGGGTTATTGGACCTCGGTGTTAAAGCGGTTAGAATCGGTCAGCCAGTAAAAGTGAGAGCACATCTTAGGTCTGCAACTGTACGAGCAAGAATAGAAGAACACCCACTTCAAGAAGAGGTACGGGAATTAATCGGTCTTCAGGAAAGTCTACAACGTCGTCTGCCCACTTTCAAAGGTAAGGAAAAGGGACTTGCACATCGTGACTTAAAGATGGGGTGGAAAACGATTAGAGCACTTGAAACATCGATGAATGATGATGTTCTTGATAGCGCTGAAGTCATTTGCTCCACATGTATTGGTGTCGGACATCAGATTCTTGGGCAACGGAAATTTTCCAACATTCTAATTGATGAAGCAACTCAAGCAATTGAACCGGCGACATGGGTTCCAATCATGCGAAGTTGTCGCCGCCTTGTTTTAGTTGGAGATCATCGCCAACTTCCGCCTACCGTAATTTCTCGTCGAGCCGAACAGGATGGTTTGAGGCGAAGTCTGTTCGAGCGCATGATAGATGTTGGAATGATTCCAACCATGCTCAAAACCCAATATCGAATGCATCCAGTGATTGCAGAATATTCGTCAGCTCGCTACTATGATAATCAACTTGAGAACGGAGTTAGCGCGGATGACAGAATTGCTCCGGCCGGCTTCTTATGGCCTGATTGGAATGCGCCTGTTGCTTTTGTTCCAATAGATGGTGCTGAGGAGTTAGCGGTTGACGGTAAATCACGTATCAACCGAGATGAAGCTGGGTGGGTCGTGAAAATAGTTGACCAATTACTCAGCGCTGGTGACTTAGAACCTTCAGATATCGGAGTAGTTTCTCCTTACAGCGGTCAAGTGCAATTATTGACAGATTTGTTTGATGGAAAAGGAATTCTTGCAGGGGAAGGCGATGAAGAAGCTGGTGGCCTTGAAATTCGAAGTATTGATGGATATCAAGGGCGTGAAAAAGAAGTCATTGTTCTATCAACTGTAAGAGCAAACCATGACGGCGAAGTAGGATTCTTATCGGACCACAGGAGGCTCAACGTTGCCATCACTAGACCTCGCCGTGGCCTAATCGTTGTGGGAAATGCTGACACCCTTCGTCATGATGGAGATTGGGAGGGCTGGCTTGATTGGGTTAGAGATAGGAAACTTGAGGCGTGGCACGTCCTCCAGAGTTACTGAGAGGTGGCGAGATGCCCGAACAAGAGAGCCCAATATCCACACACCAAGGGGAATTTGTCAATCCAGCGAAAGCAGCGGTGAAAGCAGCGGGGGGACACTGGATAATTCCTGAAGGGACGATACTCGCAGGGGCGTCTACGCGAGCGCTCGCATACATGATTGACACTGTTTTCGTGATGGGATTGCTTCACTTGATAACCTCACTTTTATCTGGTGGAGTAGCAAGTATTGTTCAAGCATATAACCTAGGATTGGCTCTTTCAGGAGGCAAGGGGACAGCACTATTCTTGGTTGATTGGTTCTTGATTTTCTCTGCTAATTATCTCTATCACAAATTTACTGGAATCCGCTATGGACGTTCTTACGCGCAGCGCTGGTTTGGTTTAGCAGTGGTACTAGAAGATGGGAAACCCCTCGTAAAGAGTGATTGGGATGCAAGGGCACTAAGAAAAATGAAGTATGCAATTCCATTATTGGGAATGTTATTGTTTGGAATTCGTGACTTGATGTTAATCCATAAACGTCACACACATCAAAGTTCAATTGATTTGACTGTAGGCTCTATTGTCGTAGATGGTACTAGTTTACCTCCAGCATTGCGTAAACATCTTCGTTAATCTTAATTTATGCATCAAACATTGCTGAATAACTCAGAAAATGAGTAAATATAAGAAAAACAATTTGTGAATTAGAGCACTTGGCGGGGTGCGCTTCAAGTAATGGGGCGGCTGTCGGTACGGTTGGGAGTGACCATGAGCGACGAATTAACTATGCAGAGTGGGGCACTCAAAATTCGTATTCACTGCATTCAAGATGATATTGATGACGATGATAGAGATGCTCTCAGAATCGTAATTGAAGTTACAAATGAGGGCGCTCAAACAATATCTGGTATTGTTCCTAGAATGCGCACGATGGATGGTGGTAAGGCTGAAGCATACGAATCTGCAAGTGAGATTCAAGCAGGTCTTCGACAAGATTATTCGTATTTTGTCAACCCGGATTCTGGAGCTTGGTTGTTTAAACTAGAATACCAATCAAGTGCTGGTGGTCAGACAGTTGAATTAGGCCCGCATCCATCTGACCTTAGAGTTGCAGAGAGTTTCCGGAAGCCGATTCAATCAGATGGTAAAGGCAGTGCCGTAGGTGGTAGCATATTTGATGCTGCTTTTGGAAGTGCATTAGTTGATTTTGGAGGAGAAACAGAACCTGCTGTTGCCGTTGCTGCAGCACCATCAACAGATCCATTGGCTAATGCATTCAGTGCCGAAATCCCTGTACAAGAACCTATTGCAACACCGCCAGCGAGCGACCTTCTTGCTCCTGCTCGCGCGCCTATTTCTGCACCAATTACTACACCTGTTCCTGAACCTGAGCCACCTACTGCTCCTACTGGACCACCCGCTGCGCCTACTGGGATACCCACTGCGCCTACCGGACCACCTCCTGAGATCAATCCACCAGCAACAATTGAAGCGCCTATCACGCCTCCTCAAGAATCA
>JACNFL010000289.1 GCA_014384685.1 Methanobacteriota archaeon | reverse complement strand
CCATTATTACTTACCATAACCATCTCAGTGAGACCAGTATGTTCAACCTGCCATTTCTCTACACCTTCCCCATCAATTAGGTGCACTTGGAACCAGGTTGCAATAAGTAAGTCCTGACCAATTGAAATCAGGTCGTTAATGCTGTAAGGTGACTTGAACCTAGTTATCGGTGAGCGTTTTGAGTTAAACTCGATAACTTCTCCATCAAACATTCCACAAACAACTCCTGAATCCGTAGGTCTCAGAACTTCACATCGCTGTCTAATTGTTACTCGCTCCACTTCTTGACCCATGGGGGTCCACCATTCAAGGACAATTTCCTCTTCATCACCCATTGTCACATCTAAGGCTTCTCGAGCAATACAGAGGTGGCCATCCGCCAAGTAACATATCGCAGTGACTCGCTCCCCTTGCTCACCGCGTGAATCTCGCTTGAAGCGGACATTTCCATTCCTGTCAAGAACAGTCACATTCCCAACATCATCAGCAATTGCAGCAGTATCACCCTTAGGTGAAACTGCTAGTAGAGTCAGTTCTCCAGATTCATAATGAGTTAGGAGTCGTCCACTAGATGATAGCAAATGCAGTAATCGAGCTCCATCAATAACTGCTACTAAATCTCCCGAAGGGGAAACAGCGAGATGATCACAACCACCTCCAAGGTGGTGGCTCCATCGGTGCCCGCCAAGTCTTTCATGACCGTGCAATTCCCCAGAGTGGCTACCCACGATTACGGTACCATCGGGGGCGAATTCAACTTTTGATATGCCACCTTCTATGGTTTTTGAATCAGATTTATTTCCCCCATCTAAGTCACAAATAGTTAGTTCTCCTCCTTCTTCCCCCCATGCAATATACTTCCCATCAGCGGAAAATGACACATCCGTAACCCGTGATTCTGGCTTTAGGATGTTGGCGGGGTCAATGGTGAGTGGCATTGCTATCAAAATTGAGAGGTAATCACTTTGCTTTCATGCTATCGCCGTATCAAATCCAGCCCTCTGTCGAAGTTCATCCATAGTTTCCTCACTCCAACCCACCAGAGGTTCAAGAGTTGCCATAGGTACATTCCCATCACTCTCGTATGTTTGTTCTCCAAGATTATCACCTACTATTGCCCACACATTTCCAATGTGCCCGGGCCCTGGAGCAGTTGCCAAATAGGATTTCATTTCATCATTAATTTGAGATGGGTCCCACAATTTCACTAGATCAACAAGTTCTGATTTAGAGTTTGGAGAAACAACCAATCGGCATCCACGCCTCATTACCAACCATGCAGCCAAGTAATCTCGTTCGTTGTTTAATTCAGTGATTACAGAACCCTGTACTCCAGTAGGCAAACCCCCTTGGCAAACGATTCTGGTTCCAAGTATTCCTACTTCTTCTGGCATCAGAGATATTCTAACTGGCCACTCAGGGTCTGAGAGATTCACTTTCAGATGTGGTGCGCGAGCTAAGATTGCAGCACCTACTGCACCAGCGAATGTCTGACTGGTCCAATCTTGTTTCTCACCATGTCGCTTGCACTGTACAGCAAAGGTTGCGCCTTCTTCCGTTGGTGCAAGATGGATTACAGCGTCTGCAACTGCCTCAGGGTCAACAGCAACTGATGTTAATGGGTCAGCTGAGGTTAATCCAAAGGTATGGCGCATCGCATCTTCTGCGTCCTCAGCATCTCCTTCTAACAAATCAAGAAATAGCATTCCTTGCCATGGGGTAACCTTGACCTTAGCACCTCGAACTTGTGCTTGCATAACGATGTGTCTTTGCAATGCTTTACGCATAAATCTTCGAACTTGGCGGGATTTCAGAATAATTTCGCCCATTCTCATAATCCAGCGCATCATCTCACCCCGTAAATCGGCTCTAACTTTCCACATTAATCTTCATTGTGGATATCCATTGAGTCAATTTCTTCAGGTTCCTCATTACCATTTCCGTTCTTTGCGGCGTCATTTCGTTGT
The DNA here is from genome assembly GCA_014384685.1 of Methanobacteriota archaeon. Next base: position 1,755 of record JACNFL010000289.1, on the reverse strand, counting down.
AATTCAAGCATCTGAAGATACTCTTCAGTGATGTCTCCTGTGCAGTACTCACCAGTGAAACAAGAGGTATCAAAGTCATGCGCCTTATCTTCTGAGATTGTGCAAGCAGCGATTAGATCATCTAAGTCTTGATAGACCAAGAAGTCTGCACCAATTTCCTTTTCAATTTCTTTTATTGACTGCCCATGTGCAATATATTCACTTCGTGCTGGCATATCAATTCCATACACATTAGGATGCAAAAGCGGTGGGGCAGAGGAAGCGAAATACACTTTCTTAGCACCTACTTGCCGAGCCATCTCAACAATTTTTCTCGAGGTGTTTCCGCGCACAATAGAATCATCCACAAGTAATACGGTTTTGCCAGAAAATTCATCTGGAAGCGGATTCAATTTTTTGCGCACCGAATCCTTGCGTTGGGCTTGCCCAGGCATGATGAAGGTACGACCAACATAGCGGTTTTTCACAAACCCTTCTCGGAATTCTACTCTCAACCGAGCAGCAGTCTGAATTGCTGCATAACGGCCAGAATCAGGTACTGGCATCACCACATCAATTCCATGGTCAGGTTTCAATCGCATAATTTTGTCAGCCAAGCGCTCGCCCATGTTCAATCTCGCTTTATGCACAGACATTCCATCTATTACAGAATCAGGGCGAGAGAAGTAAACATATTCAAAAATACAATTTTGAAGTTTTGGAGATGAATGGCACTGTTCAATATACATCTTGCCGTCAACTGAAATGAAAACACATTCGCCGGGACCAACGTCTTGAATATCCTCAAACCCAAGTGTTTCAAGAGCACCTCTTTCTGATGCTACTGCCCATTCTGTGACCCCCCTCTCGCTCCCGCTGCTTCCATACACAAGAGGACGGATGCCGAAGGGGTCTCGAAATGCGAATAGACCATCCCCGTTTACCACCCCGACCACAGAATAACCGCCACTTAACCGATAGTGAACCTCACGTACAGCTTTGAAAACTTGATGCACATCCAAATATAGTTCATCTTCAATTTTTAACTGTCTTTTACCCAGTTTTTGTAATTCATGTGCGATTACATTCAGAAGAACCTCAGAATCTGAGGTGGTGTTTACATGTCGTAAGTCATCAAGATAGAGTTGTCTAGCCTGTTGCTTTGCATTGACTAAATTGCCGTTGTGGGCGATGGTTATCCCGTATGGTGAATTAACGTACAATGGCTGTGCTTCAGCCGAGGAGCAGGTGCCAGCAGTGGGGTATCGGACATGTCCAATCCCCATCGATCCTTGAAGGCGCTTCATATGTCGCTCGCGGAATACATCTCGGACTAATCCGTTAGATTTCCTAAGGTGAAGATGGTCATCATCACAGGTTACAATTCCAGCAGCATCTTGGCCTCGATGTTGTAGAACAAGAAGCCCGTCGTATAGCATCTTATTGACGTGCGAGCCGGGCTGGCCGGCGATGCCGATGATGCCACACATCTCGGTTCCCTGTTTGGTGCCCCATCGCCGTAGGTATTTGGTAATGCCCCCAAAAGCAAGGCTATGTTCAACTCAAATTTTGTCAACCTTTGACAAGACAAGATGCTCAGTTTTTTGGTCGGCGGTTTTTCTTAGCCCAGCCGAATCCTCGGCGCTTAGCAGTAGCGCCATATCCGCATGAAGAGCAGACTCTCTTCTGCTTGTGATATGAGTGATTTCCACAGCGACGACATAGGATGTGAGTACTCTTCTGGCGCTTACCCATGCTTGGTGTACCCTTAAAATC
>JACNFL010000088.1 GCA_014384685.1 Methanobacteriota archaeon | reverse complement strand
AACAGATTACCAAGGTGATTAAACCACTAGCAGAAGCATTCGAACTTGAAGTAATTTCAATATATGGAGGAACTCCGTACAAAGTTCAACGCCGAGCTCTCTCGCGTGGAGTAGATATTGTAGTCGCTTGTCCAGGTCGATTGATTGACCTTCTTGAGCACGATGCTCTAAGCCTTGAGCACACTCAAACTGTGGTGATAGACGAAGCGGACCGAATGGCTGACATGGGATTCATGGAGCCGGTTTGCAAAATACTTGACCAGTGTGCGAGCGACCGACAAACCATTCTCTTCAGTGCAACTTTGGATGATGAAGTGGCAGATTTGGTTGAAAAGTACCAAAATAACCCCGTAACCATAGAAGTTGGACCTAAAGAAGTGAGCATGGAAAGCATGAATCACTTTTTCTGGCTGATGAAGAGTGATATGAAATCAAATATCACAGCAGAAGCAATTCGCAAGTGTGGCCGCACTATCGTATTCTGTAGAACCCGTTTAGGAGTTGAAAGGGTTGGTTCTGAACTTGAACGCGAGGGCGTAGGAGTTGCTACCTTGCATGGGGGAATGGATCAACGTCAACGAAACCGAGCGATGAGAGATTTCACCAACGGCGAGTGTTTAGCGCTGATTGCTACAGATGTTGCAGCACGTGGAATTGATGTTGAAGGAATCAACTGTGTTGTTCACTACGACCCTGCTGAAAACGGCAAGTCCTACAAACACCGTAGCGGAAGAACTGCACGAGCAGGAGCAACTGGGACTGTCATCAGCATAGTTCAACATCCTCAGAAGAAACTGTGTAGCCGTATTCAAAGAGAGGCGGGAATTAAAATCGCTTTCAGACCACCAGATTTCAAAGAGTTACCCGATTACGATGTACAATATGTGCCAGGACCACGCAAAAAGAGTGACTCCGGCAGGGGTGGCAGAAGAGGCAGGGGTAACCGACCTTACAATAAAAAATTCAACAATCGTGGACGAAATTCCGGTGGAGGGGGCAAGCGAAATCGCGGCCGAGGTGGTTCAGGAAAATCACCGGCCAAGAAAGATGGTGGAGCACGACACGACCGCAACCCTCACGGTGGCGGAAAGAAGGGAAGTAAAGCCGGACGAAAGGGTCGGGGTGGACGAAGCAATTATTCCCGAAGACATCGAAACTGAATGATTTACCCCGTTATTTTCAGGACTCGCTGTAATGTTATAGCCCTGTGATTCGCCTTCTAGTCAAGTGTTGTTAGACATTAATTGAAATATGGATGACTTCGCCGAGCGGCTTAACGATTATTATGAGTGATACAGAAGTTAGTATGGAAAGCAGATTGATTTGTGAGTTGATAGGTACTTTTGCCTTGACATTCATTGGTGCCGGTTCAATTATGATGGGGGGTGACCTTACCACTGTTGCTTTAGCGCATGGTGTGGTTTTAGCAGTTGTAGTAACTGCAACAATGAATATTTCAGGTGGTCACATCAATCCAGCGGTGACAATTGCAATGATGGTTGTCAAAAAAATCGATAACGATGCTGGAATGAAATACATAGCCGCTCAATTAATTGGCGCTATTGTTGCAGGATTCGCCCTCTCTCAACTCCTTGATGGCACTACAATGGTAGCCGTTGGTGGAATGGGAACTCCAGCACCACACGCAGGAATTGATCTGATGGGCGTAATTGCGATTGAAGCAGTACTTACATTCCTTCTAATGTTTGCAATTTGGGGAACTGCAGTTGACCCTCGGGCACCAGCAATTGGTGGTTGGGGAATCGGAATGATAGTTGCTGTAGACATCATGATGGGGGGAGGAATTACCGGAGCGGCAATGAACCCAGCACGATGGATGGGGACTTGGTTATTCACCGACATGGCTGACATGTCTCATCTTTTGATGTACTGGGCTGGCCCACTAATTGGAGCCTTGTCGTGCTCACTATTGTACAACAATTACATCATGGCACCTGAAGATGATGATGCAAAACTCAGAGACCATGATGCCTAAGCGCATTAGCAATCATTTCAGTTAAGCTGAAAGATATGCTACGATCTCAGCGTAGTCTGGTTCTTCCCCTGGAGAGTCAGCAATCCACATCCAAGCAATGTCTCCATTTTCATCAACGATGAAGACTGCTCTTTGTGCAGCTGTGTATCCAGCCATCCCAGCAAAGTCATCCAATGCTACTCCGTATGCATTAATCGTTGATCTAGTATAATCGGAAAGGATTGGGAAAGTTATCCCATTCGCTTCGGCGAAAGCATTGTTTGAGAATGGTGAATCAACACTAATTCCCAATACTGTTGCATTGCAATCATTCAATGATTGGAGAGTATCTTGAAACATGCACATCTCGGTTTTGCAAACGCCGGTGAATGCTGCAGGGAAAAAGGCAAGGACAACATTCTGTCCTTTGTGCTCTCCACCTGTTACAATATTACGACTTCCATCATGAAGTTCAAAATCGGGTGCGTTATCTCCTACTTCTACCATTTTTACCACTCCGTCCTCAATGCTATTCGTTATCAATTTTCGCAACGCTCAAAAAATCATTTTTAGAGGATTCACTACGAATAACAATATTCTGTGTAATTACAGTAATAGTGGTAAAAAATAAGGAAAATTAAAGTTTTTCTTGAATCCAAAGAAGGGTAATGGTGAAATGGGACGGGCTACACCTAATTATTGATGGGCGAGATGAAGATGGCAAGCGGACTGCTCATGGCAGTGCTATTTTTGATGGCTATTCCTGCCACAATGGCTGATGTTGGTGATGCAAGAATTATGCAAGAAACCGGCGAGCAACCAAGTCATGAGAATAACACATTCTACCTATGGGGTCAAAGTTCTGGAACACCATGTTGGGGACACTTCAACAATACAGATGATGGTAGTGCGAATGAAGGATATGCTGAATCTACCCAAGCAAATGGCAAGATGGAAGTTGAGTGGACCTGCAGAATGGATCCCCAACTGAAGGAAGATTTCGCTCTAGAAGTTGATGCTCAAATCCAGATTCATCTAATGATTGATGTCACTGGAAATTGGGAAAATGGTCAAAATAATTGCAATGGTGATTGTGAAAACCTCAATATCTCACTGATGAAAGGTGGCTTAGAAGTTGCCAAATATGAATACACTGCAATGAGCCAAGGAGAAAATGAAATTGCTATCACCTTCCCAGTAAATGAGACTCTGGAAATTTGGGATGATGCTACTGATAACCCCGCCCTTAGAGTCCGGATGGTAATCTATGCTTCATCCGGTCTTGAGTGTATATTATTCAACTGCGACGCAGAATTCAGAATGTACTTCTCCGGCCAAGAAGAGGCACAATACAACGGAACTGTGACTTTCCCCATTCTCAACGAAACCGCTGCTGAAGATATCCTCGGAACAGGAGATGAAGGTGGCTCGGAGGAGGATGAAGGATTACCAGGCTTCGGAATCTTTGCTGCTGCTAGCGCAATTGGAATTGCTGCATTCGCAGCGGGCAGAACCTCACGCGAAGAGTGATTGTTTGATTGACTTAATTTCAGCCATTATCTCCTCTTTATTTGGAGCAGGCGAAACTATTGAAGAAATCCTCGAAGAAGAATGAACACTATTGAAGAAAACCTCAAGAGTGGTATGATTGTGAGAGTGGCATGACAGACCAAGGGCCACAGGTGGAGTCTTTCCTGTCTGACAATTGTCCCCCAATGGGCATCTATGAGACCCTGTACGCGTTCAAGGACTCATTTGGTCGTTT